>JBCCAG010000242.1:0-5704 GCA_039814955.1 Cyanobacteria bacterium P01_A01_bin.135 | reverse complement strand
TTGAGTCGAAGCGACGAGCCGTTACTGGAGCCTACTATTACCGGGCCAATGGCACGACCCCCTTCAAAGCCACAAACTTCTTTGTCGAACTCAACGAAACCCCGATCCTTGCCGAAGCGCCCTACACCCCCGTCATCCGATTGCTGCACCTCAGCTACACCGCCGAAGCTCAGCAAGCCGACTGCCACCTGTTCTGGCTACATCCCTTCGGTGGCTTCGAGCCCTGGCCCAGCGCCGAGCCCCTTCCCCTGCTGCCCCAGTTCGCCCAGGAGGGTGAGCTACTGATTGGGGTAGTGAACCTGGACCCACCGACGGCCCTGCCGCTGCTGTTTCAGGTGGCTGAAGCGACGGCCGATACCGAGCTGCGGCGCACCGAGGCCTCTGAGCCCACCTGGTCTTACCTCAGGGGCAACACCTGGAAATCCCTCAGCGATCGCATTTCTGAGGACGCCACCCAAGGGTTGATTCGCTCAGGCATTGTCCACCTCGGGATTCCGGAAGACATCAGCAACGCCGGCACCACCATACTCGACCCCAGCCTCCACTGGATCAAGCTCAGCGTTCCGGCCCGCAGCCGCACCGTCTGCCACATCATCGGCCTGCATCCCCAAGCGGCCCGGGCCACTTTCGCCGACGGCGGCAACGACCCCGACCGCCTGGCAGAGCCCTTACCCGCTGGCACCATCGCCAAGCTAGAAAAGCCCCAGCCCGCCGTCAAGGGCATCGAGCAGCCCTACCCCTCTGAAGGCGGGCGCGTCCAAGAAGCCCCGCCGCAGTTTTACACCCGTGTCAGCGAGCGCCTCCGCCACAAAGGTCGGGCCGTCACTATCTTTGACTACGAGCGCCTGGTGCTGGAGAACTTCCCTGATATCTACAAAGTCCGCTGCCTCAACCACGGCCAGTTTGACGACCAGACCAACGCCCTGTTTGAACTAGCGCCGGGGGCCGTTACCCTGGCGGTGCTGCCCGACCTGTCCCAGCGCCCCACCCTCAACGACCTGCAGCCCAAGGTCAACATTAACCGCCTGCAGGCCATCGAAGATTACCTCACTACCCTGGCCTCCTCCTGGAGCACCATCAAGGTCGTCAATCCCCAGTACGAGCCGATTCAAGTGACCTTTGAGGTCAAATTTCGTTCGCCCTATGACGCTAACTTTGGCTTCTACCGCCGGGAATTAGACCGGGCGATCGCCAGCTTTTTGACGCCTTGGACCCTAGACCAGGCTGCCGACATCAACTTCGGCGGTAGAATCTACCGCTCCTCTATCCTCAACTTCGTCGAAGAGCAAGACTATGTGGACTACGTCACTAATTTTCGCATGACCCATCTGGGCCAGGATGTCCGGGAGGCGATCGCCTCCACTGCCCGCTCAGTCTTAACCTCGGTTCCCCCCGGCCCTGCGCAAGGCCACGGGATTGCGGCAGTGCAGGCGACTCAGGCGATCGCCAATCTGCCTGTCGCCGCGGGAGGCCTAGGCTATGAACCCCTTGATGAACTGGAGCTAGACCCATGATCACTGAGACTCTGTCCCTCAAGAAGCGCAACGAGCTGAGAAGCCTGTTCAAGAATAAAAGCCGTCTCTCGGAGAGCCACTTTGCTGAGCTAATTCACTCCACCCTCAACAAGCGAGAGGACCAGTTCCACGGCGTTTGGAAGGCCGGAAGACCCTACCGGCAAGGAGATGTCGTTTACCACAACGGGGTTTTGTGGGAGATGCAGTCCAGCAATGAGGCCTGCGCCAAAGAGGGGGAGGAAGAGCCCGGCCACAGCGAGGATTGGACCTCCCTGGTTAAGGAGCTGGAGCAGCGGGTGGATGAGCTTCAGCGTCAGCTAGACGCCCTCCGCTGCGAATTTGACGCTTACCGAACCGCCAACGAGCAGCGCTGGATGCGGACGGAGCGCTACTTGACGGCAACGACCCTGGGAATTGCGATCGCCTTTGTTTGGCTGTTTTTAGGGTCGATTCGCCATTTGGCAGGTGCGGGGTAACGGCAACCTCCAGACCCAGTTCCCTGATTTCATTTCGCTAGTTAATCTATCCCAAGTTCGCTCCCGAATTTGTTGCCAACGTTAGCGCCTGTTGCCTAACCCTCGCCTTTCTCTGCCGATGCCCCCTTACGCTCAAGTCCATGCCGGAATACCTCAGCATCTCAAAGCAAACCCCTCAATTTCCTGAATACCTGAATTTTCAGGTTTTGCGGGACATTGGGATTAGGCACCTGCAGGCCCTTTCCAGCGACCTATGGACGGACTACAACCTGCATGACCCCGGCGTCACCATCCTAGAGGTGCTGTGCTATGCAGTCACTGACCTGGGGTATCGCAACAACCTCGACATTGAAGATCTGCTGGCCCTCAACCCCGCCGACCCCAGCAGCCTAGAAAACAACTTCTTTACGCCGGATGAAATTCTCACCTGCAATCCAGTCACCGACTTAGACCTGCGCAAGCGCCTGATCGATATCCCCGGGGTGAGGAACGCCCAGCTCAAAAAGGTCGGTGTCATCGACCCCCAAACCGATACCATTCCGTTCCCCTACGAGCCCGCCATCGAGGTGGATTTGCCCGGTGGTCAATTGCGGTATAGCTTGCCTAGCCAGACCCTTGATCCAGATCAAGACACCAGCACACGCCTCCACCCCCGGGGCCTCTATATGGTCTGCCTCGACCTCGACGACCAGTACCGCATAAACGCCTGCGGCCAGCTTTACCGCGACTGGTCTACCCCGCTCGATGAGGTGAAGCGGGTTTTGTGCGGCACCCGCAGCCTCTGCGAAGACGTCGAGGATATTCTGGTGCTGGGGGAGGAGGAAATCGGGCTGTGCGCCGACATTCAGCTTGCGACGGGTGCGGATGCGGAAGATGTGCTGGTGGAAATCTATGTACGCGTCCAGGCGTTCCTGTCCCCCCGGCTGCAGTTCTACACCCTGCAGGCCCTCCTTGAGCGCGGCAAAAGCCCCGCCGAAATTTTTGCAGGCAGGCCGATGGCGTTGCACCACGAGCAGCGCCCCTACCGCGATCGCGGCTACGGCAGCCACGGCTTCATCGATGTGGCTGAGCTGGCTGAGCTGACGCCGACGACGGTGCTGCGCGCCTCTGATCTGTATCAGATTATGTTGGATGTGCCGGGAGTGCTGGCCGTCAAAAAGCTCAGTCTCATCAATTACATTAATGGGCTGCGGCAGTCCCAGGGGCATCCCTGGTCCCTGCGGCTGACGGAGAACTACCGCCCGGTACTGGGCATTCAGCATTCGGTCGTCCGCCTCTCCATGAGCGACTTGCCCATCCCCGTGGATGGCGATGAGGTAACGCGGCGCTACTACGAACAGCAGGCGGCCCACGTCAAAATCCTGCGCGACCCCTATGAACTCGACCTATCGGTGCCCCAGGGCCGCTATGCCAACCTGGCCGACTACTACGCCATCCACCACGAATTTCCGCTCACCTACGGCATCGGTGAAGACGGCCTTCCCGACGGGGCCACGGCCCTGCGTCAAGCCCAGGCACGGCAGCTCAAGGGCTATTTGGTCTTCTTTGACCAACTGCTTGCTAACTACTTAGCTCAGCTCAGCCATATACGTGACCTGTTCTCCTGGGATATCGACAGCGACGAGGAAATTGACGGCTACGGCACCCGCTCCCAAGCGCATTGGCACACCTACTTCAACCAGGTCGTCGATTTTCCAGGAATAGAGGAAATTCTGCCCGGGGCCAAAGCCAGTGGCTATCTGACTGCCATTGAAGAAAATCGGGCTGACTACCGCGATCGCCGCAGCCGGCTCCTCGATCATCTACTGGCCCGATTTGCTGAATCGTTTGCCGATTACGTGTTGCTCAACTACCGGCTGTTCGACGGGCAGCCCCGAGACCAGTTTGACACTAGCACCCTCCGCGACAAGGCCCGCTTCCTGCAGGAATACCCCATCCTCAGCCACGATCGCTTCCGGGCCTTCAACTACTGCGACTGCCACAACATCTGGAATACCGATAACGTCTCCGGCTTTCAAAAGCGGGTCGCCCGCCTGCTGGGCATCCAAGATGTGCGCCGCCGCAACCTCAACCCCTATGCCGTCACCAGGCCCTGCGGCGTCCTGTTGGCCCTTAGCGCTAGCTCCAAGGGGCCTTCTCTCGCTAGCCGCGCGGTGTACGCCAGCCCCGAGGAGGCCTTAGCCAATCGCCACCGCCTGCTACAAGCGGCGCTGCAGCCAAAGTTTTACCGGCGGCTCACCTATACCGCTTTCTTCCAGTACGGCTGGGAAGTTCGCTTCGCCCCAAATACCAGCGAGCCACCCCTCAGCTATGACGCCTATTTCCCCTCCCGCGCTGCGCGTCGGTCTGCCCTGCTGGCGCTAATAGCGACAATTAAGGAGCGTCTGGCACCGGCAGAGCCGGTCGCTGATCCAGATGGGGCCACGCCAGCTTCCGCGCCAACTTCTGCGCCAGCTTCCTCAGAGGGCTACACCGAGGCTGTTCTGGCTAGTGACGATGAGTGGGGTTTCCAGCTGGTGATTCCTGCCGAGGATGAGGCCGACATTCGGTTCACCAGTCAAGCCCGCTACCTGTCGCAGCAGGACGCTGTTGAAGCGGGGGAGGCGCATCTGGCGGCCATGCTGCAGGCCGTTCAGCAGCAGCAGTCCTACTGCGGCGTGCGCCTGCGGGCGGCGGATGGGGCGGAGCCAACGCAGGTGCCTTACTATGGGTATGCCCTGACGGGCGCTGACGGTGAGGTAATTGCCGAGACGGCGCTAATCAACCCAGCGGGCCAGCCGCTACCCGACACCGTAGATCGGTTCATTACCGAGGCCGAGCGCGATCGCGCCCTGCAGCGCTGGCTCTGTCACACCGAAGCCAATCAAAATAAGTTTCAGTTCGTGGTGGCATCAACCCCAGCGGGCTGGCGATTTTGGCTTCAGCCCCTGCCAGGGGAGCCCGATTTGCATCTGCGCAGCCTAGTGACCGCCTATCCCTCCCCTGAAGCGGCCTGGCAAGCCGCCACCGTCGCCGCCGCCAGCCTGCGTCGCTGGGGCTGCTATGCCAGCTCGGTGCAGGTTCAGGGCGAGACTTACGCCCTGGCTATTCAGGATGCTGACGGAGCCGTGCTAATGGTGTCAGACACCGACCTAGAGGCCGCTACCGTCTTTAGGCGGCTCAACGATATTGACGGGTTTTTGCGAGTTGATCCAATTGCCGCTTTGGGACAGGGAGCGCCGCGCTACCGATTTCGCCTCGTCGATCGCCCCATTGACGGCTGTCCGGAGGTGACGCTGCTGGAGGGCGCACAGCTCTATGCCGATGAGGACAAGGCGCGGGATTCGGTTTACCAAGCGCTGCTGACGGTGTTGTTTGAACCCGGAGTTATTTGCCCTACCCAGTCCCACGAAGGGTTCGGGTTCCATATTTTGAGCCGCCCCCGCGATCGCCGCAGCACGGTAGCCCAAAGCCCAGAGGTCTACGGCACCGAAGCCGAGCGCGACTGGGCCATCGAGCGGGTGCTGCTGCTGGTGCGAACGGCGCGCTTTGCCCTAGCCACCCCACCGCTGACGGCGACCCTGCCGGCAGCGCCGGCGGGTCAAACGCCGGCTGAGCCTCCAGAGAACCCTGGATCTGAGGCCTCAGAGAGCCCTGAGCAAGATGAGGCGGGCTATTTGGGCCAAATCAAGGATGATCATCAGGTGCTGCTGCAGGGCCGACTGCGCCACCCCA
>JBCCAG010000283.1:0-5230 GCA_039814955.1 Cyanobacteria bacterium P01_A01_bin.135 | reverse complement strand
GTGGACCAGGTGAAGCAACTGCTGCGCTACACCGAGTCCAAGCAGGTGATCCTCAACTTTGACGACGACGGGGCCGGGACGCGGGCGACGGAGCGGGCCATTGAGGAGGTAACAGCTCTGGCCTACCGGGGGGACGCCCAGCTGCGGGTATTGAATCTGCCGTCGGGCAAGGACCCAGACGAATTTCTGCGCAGCCACAGCCCCGAAGCCTACCGAGATCTGGCGGCCCGAGCCCCCCTGTGGCTGGACTGGCAGATTGACCAGGCGTTTACTGGGCGTGACCTGGACCAGGCCCCCGACGTGCAGCAGGTAACCCAGGCCGTGGTGACCCTGCTGGGTCAGGTGAGTAACGCCACCACCCGCACCCACTACGGCCGCCTGTGCGCCGAGCGGCTTAGCAAAGGGGACCCGCGCCTGGTGCCGCTGCTGGTGGAGAATTTGCTGGCCCAGGTGCGCAGGCAGCGGCGCAAGTCTCCTAAAGGGGAGGACATGCCTCGCCAGGCGGCGCTGCAGCCCACCGACATCCTAGACTGCGCGGAAGCGACGCTGCTGCGGCTGTACATCCACGCTAACTCCCACCGACAGACGATTGTGGCGGCCCTAGAGCAGCGGGACCTGCAGTTTGGGCTCTCCCATCACCGGCTACTGTGGCGCAAGATTTTGGAGCTAGAGGACCAGGCAGAGCCCGGCGGCGCGGCGGCGCCGCTGTTGACCCAACTGCAGGACGCGGCAGCGGAAACGGAGGGACTGCTGAATGCAGTAGGGCATTTGCTTCAGCTAGACGAGAAGACAAAGCGGGACGTGCTGCGGGCTCCCTTGGTGATTAGCCGGGCCGTGGATCGGCTAGAGCGGGTGATGTGCGAAAAGCGCTGTCAGCATTTTCAGCGGCTGTGGCAGGAGACCGATCTGGGGGAGGAAGGAGAGCTGGCGCAGCACTACCAGGAGCAAATTCAGGCCGAAAAGCGACGGATGCAGCAGATTGATGAGCAGTCGGCGGCAACCTTTGAGGATTTGGCCCAGGTCGCCTGGGTGGGGGAGTATTACGCGGAACTGGAGCAGTTGTCTTAGGAAGACGGCCTGTCCATCTACCGTAAACGCTACTAGTCCCAGCCGCTTTCGGCGGCGATCGCTGCCCCTAGGTAGCGCGCCGGTTCACCCCATCAGGTGAGTGAATCGAGGCGATCGCTGTGTCAAATTACCAAAGGTGCGTTTCCAAAAGCTGCGTTGGGCTACCCTTGAGAGCCCCAGTGATGCCTGGCCAGTAGTGACGAGCGACACAGCCCGTCTGGCGAGACCCATAGACGCCGAACCGGAACTTAATTGTTGGGACAGCGTCTACGCAGCCCGTAACTCCCGTTAGCCCCGCAGGTGTTGATATGAGAAAACCATGGACCGGGCCGCTCTGCGGCTTAGGTCTTTATTCCTGATGGCCAAACGTTAACAACGCAAGCGATTGATTATGTGGACCGCTTTTGAATCAAACTTTTCTGAACCTCAACTTTTTTCAACGACAGCTAGCGGACTCGGCCCTGAACCGGTCAATACGATTCAGCGTACCCAGGCAGCTGAAGGCGCTATTAGCTTTGACGAAGCTGAGTTTGAAAATCGGCTACAGACCATGCTGGGGCAAGCCCGGCGTCCAGCCCCTCAGTCTACAGGGAAGGTTGGAGCGGTAGAAGCCTTTGACTGGACGGGCAACCAGCCCAATGACTTTGAGCGCCAGCGGCGAGATTGGCTAACCGGCCTTGGCAGTCATCAGCCATTTGTCGCTGGGTCAGCCGCCTCCAACCAATTGACTGGCCTATCAACCGCTGAGAGCTTTAGTACGCTGGACGGCTATGGCGTAGTCAACGCGGCGGCAGCGGTAGCGGTAGCCAGGGGCCAGACCGTTTCACCCGTAGACGGTGGCTATAGCTGGAACAACGCGCTGGTGAATGCTCCAGACGCCTGGGCCCAGGGAATTACCGGCCAAGGTACGGTGGTCGCCGTTGTCGATTCAGGGGTTGACTACACCCACAGCGACCTCGACCAAGCCATTTGGCGTAACCGGGGCGAGATCGCCGGCAACGGCATCGACGACGACGGCAATGGCTATGTGGACGACATCAGGGGCTGGGACTTCATCGGTGACGACGCCAACCCCATGGACCGCGACGGTCATGGTACCCATGTGGCGGGAACGGTGGCGGCGGAGCGCAATGGGGCGGGCATTACCGGGGTTGCCTATGGGGCAACGGTAATGCCGGTGAGGGTTTTGGGGAATGACGGCACCGGTCCGGTGAGCACCATCGCCGAGGGCATTCGCTACGCCGCCGACAACGGCGCGGATGTGATCAACCTCAGCCTGGGCAGTGAGTCTTACACGTCGACGCTGGAACGGGCGATACGCTATGCCACCCGTCAGGGGGCTGTGGTGGTGTCTGCAGCGGGCAACAACGGATTAGATTCGCCTGACTACCCCGCCCAGTTTGCGACGGAGCTAGGGCTGTCGGTGGGGGCGGTTGACCGCAATGGACGAGTTGCTGGATTTTCCAACGGAGCGGGGAATGACCGCAGCCTGTACCACGTGGTGGCACCGGGAGCCGGCATCCTGTCGACGGTGCCCGATGAGGGGTATGCGAACTTCAGCGGCACCTCTATGGCGGCTCCCCATGTGGCGGGCACCGTGGCCCTGATGCTGGACGCCAACCCCAGTTTGACCCCCAACCAAGTGAGGGACATCGTGATCAGCACCGCAGCCTAAATAGACCGGACTTGGCAGTAGTTGGCAGTAGCGGTTTGGCAGCGGCGTTTTGTATGCTCTCAGGAGGGGGCCAATTCAATTCGCCCTGCAAATCGCTCCAACAGTAAAGCATGAGTCCTACAGAGAAGCCGGCTATTGTAACCGTTGACGACGATCCTGCCGTCCTGCAGGCGATCGCCCGCGACCTGCGCACCTACTACAGCGATCGCTACCGGATTGTGCGGGCCGATTCTGGGCAGACGGCGCTGGAGGTGGTACAGCAGCTGAAGCTGCGGGGCACTACCGTCGCCCTGTTCTTGGTGGACCAGCGCATGCCCCAGATGAGCGGCGTGGAATTTCTAGACCAGGCCAGCGAGATCTTTCCCCGCGCTAAGCGGGCCCTGCTCACCGCCTACGCCGACACCGACGCCGCCATCAGCGCCATCAACACCGCCCGGCTAGACTACTACCTGCTCAAGCCTTGGGACCCCCCTGAGGAAAAGCTGTATCCGGTTCTGGATGACCTGCTCCACGACTGGCGAGCCACCTTCAAGCCCGAATTTCAGGGCATCAAAATGGTCAGCGATCGCTGGTCGCCCCAGTCCCATGAGCTGCGGGACTTTTTAGCCCGCAATCAGGTGCCCTACCGCTGGCTGGACATCGAAACTGACCCGGAGGCCCAGCAGCTCGTCAACTACGCCGGGGAGACCAACAATCCCTGCCTGCCCCTGGTGCTGCTCCCCAGCGGCGAAAAGCTGGTGAAACCCACCCCCAGTGACCTGGCGCAGCATGTGGGCATGCAGACCGAAGCGGCCAACCCCTTCTACGACCTGGTGATTATCGGCGGCGGCCCGGCGGGGCTAGCGGCGGGGGTGTATGGTGCCTCTGAGGGGCTAGAGACGGTGATGGTGGAGCGGGAAGCCCCCGGCGGCCAGGCAGGCACCAGCTCCCGGATTGAGAACTACCTGGGCTTTCCGGTAGGCCTCAGCGGCGGCGACCTGGCTCGCCGGGCGGTGACCCAGGCGAAGCGCTTCGGCGTGGAGATTTTGACGCCCCAGGAGGCGATCGCCCTCAAGACAGAGAATGGCTACCACACCATTACCCTGACTGACCACAGCGAAGTGAGCTGCCACGCCCTGATTTTGGCCATGGGGGTGCAGTGGCGGCGGCTGACAGTGCCGGGGGTAGAGGCCTTTACCGGAGCAGGGGTCTACTACGGTGCGGCCCAAACGGAGGCGGCGGCCTGTAAGGGCGAAGACGTCTACGTGGTGGGCGGGGCCAATTCGGCGGGGCAGGCCGCCATGTACTTCTCCAAATACGCCCGGCGGGTGCGGATGCTGGTGCGGGGGGACTCCCTCACCAAGAGTATGTCCCAGTATCTGATCGACCAAATCGATGAGACCGATAACATTGAAGTCCTCACCCACCACAGCGTCGTGGAGGCCTTGGGAGAGAGCCGACTGGAGAAGCTGCGGGTGGAGAATTCCCAGACAGGCGAGATTGAAACCTTTGAAACCAACTCCCTGTTCATCTTCATTGGGGCGACCCCCGGCACTGACTGGCTCAGCGGCATCATTGAGCGAGACCCCAAAGGCTTCGTCTACACCGGCCCCGACATCCCGGTGGGCACCCCCTGGCCCCTGGAGCGCGATCGCTTTTTGCTGGAGGCCAGTGTCCCGGGCATCTTCGCTGTGGGGGATGTGCGCCATGGGTCAGTGAAGCGGGTGGCCTCTGGGGTGGGGGAAGGGTCGATCTGCGTGCAGTTCGTCCACCGCCATTTGGCCCAGGTGTAGGTAATGGCTCCAGTAAAGTAGTTTACCCATCGAAATTATGCTCTGCTCCCAAGCCTTGCTCCAGCTCAAACCGTTCCAGACCCTGCCCCCCGAGCGCCTTGAATGGATCTGCGATCGCGCTGAGCATGTCCACCTGGAGCCCGGACATGTGCTAGTGAACGAGGGAGAGCCCGTCAAGGGGTTCTTCATCCAAATGGACGGCAAAATTACGGTGTACCGCCGCGCCGACGGCGCTGATATGCCGGTGGGTCGCCACGATGGCCCCTCCTTTTTTGGGGAGATCCAGGTGCTCACTGAAGACGTGGTGCCGGTGACCCTGACGGCCGATGCCCCAACTAACCTCTACCGCCTCAACTGCTGCGACTTTTTAGAGGTGCTGCACAGCTGCCGGGAGTTTGAGCGGGACATCTTTCGCACTGTGGGCACCCGCATGCGGGGACTAGAGTCCTTCATCAGGGGTCGGGAGAAGATGGCGGCCCTGGGCACCCTGTCGGCGGGGCTGGCCCATGAGCTCAACAACCCCGCTGCCGCCCTGGTGCGGGTCCTCAAAGACGTTAAGCCCGCCATCATGGAGCTGCAGCGCATGAACCTGGTATATGGCCAGCGCCAGGTAGACGAAGCCCACACCCAGCAGTGGCTAGAGGCGCGGGACAGCGGCTACGAAGCGATCGCCCAGCCTAAGAATGACCCGTTGGCCCAGGGCGATCGCGAAGAG
>JBCCAG010000457.1:0-3952 GCA_039814955.1 Cyanobacteria bacterium P01_A01_bin.135 | reverse complement strand
TACCGTGCCCCTAGAGCCCACGAAAGCCGCCCCCACCGGCAGCAGCGAGGCGATGCCCCCTATTGAAGTGCGATCGCGGCAGTGGTCCTGGGAGTTTCGCTACCCGCAGCAGGGCGTCAGCAGCACCGAGCTGCACCTACCGGTTAATCAGCGGGCTCGCTTTAAGCTCACCTCCGATGATGTACTCCACGGCTTTTACGTACCGGCATTTCGCGTCAAGCAGGATATTATTCCGGGCAAAGAGATCGACTTTTCTTTTACGCCGATTTTGGAGGGACGCTATCGCCTGCGGGACTCGGAGTATAGCGGCACTTACTTCGCTGCGAACCAGACTCAGGTGGTGGTGGAGTCTGAAGCAGACTTTCAACAGTGGCTGCTGACAGCGTCTCGGGCTGAACCGACCACCGCAAAAAATATCGCCTTTGAAGAATTCAGCCGTGCTGCCGCTGGCCCCATTAGCCTAGGTTGGGCCACCGTGAAGCCCGCACCGCCACCAACCGTCAATTACACCCCAGAAGATTAGTTCTATGAGCAATGCATCGTTAGAGACGCGGCCCACCGCGTCTAACCTGCCGCCCGAACCCGGCGCGCCAGACAACTGGCGGCGATTCTTCACCTTCAGCACCGACCACAAGGTCATTGGCATTCAGTACATCGTCACCGCCTTCGCGTTCTTTCTGTTTGGCGGGCTGCTGGCCATGGTAATGCGGGGCGAGCTAATTACCCCAGATGCTGATCTGGTGGATCGCACCGTGTACAACGGCCTGTTCACCATGCACGGCACCATCATGCTGTTCATGTGGACCTTCCCCATGCTCAACGGCCTAGCCAACTACCTCGTGCCCCTGATGATTGGGGCGCGGGACATGGCCTTTCCAAAGCTCAACGCCGCCGCTTTCTGGATGGTGCCGGTGTTTGGGGTGATTCTGGTGGTCAGCTTCTTTGTGCCCGGCGGGCCGTCCCAGTCTGGGTGGTGGGCCTACCCGCCGGTGAGCCTGCAGAACCCCACCGGTAACCTGATCAACGGGCAGCTGCTGTGGCTGCTGGCGGTGGCCCTGTCCGGGGTGTCGTCGATCATGGGGGCCGTCAACATTGTCACCACGATATTCACCATGCGCGCCCCCGGCATGGGCTGGTTCAAGATGCCCGCCTTTTGCTGGACAGTGCTCTCAGCTCAGCTCATCCAGCTGATTGGTCTACCGGCCCTGACGGCAGGGGCTGTGATGCTGCTGCTAGACCTGGCCGTGGGGACTTCTTTCTTTAACCCCGCTCAGGGCGGCGACCCGGTGCTGTACCAGCACTTCTTCTGGTTCTACTCCCACCCGGCGGTTTATGTAATCATTCTGCCCATTTTTGGCGTTTTCTCAGAGGTGTTTCCCGTCTACTCCCGCAAGCCGCTGTTTGGCTACCGGGTGGTTACGGTGTCCTCCATAATTATTACCGTGCTGAGCCTGATTGTTTGGGTGCACCATATGTTCGCTAGCGGGACCCCGGGCTGGATGCGGATGCTGTTCATGTTTACCACCATGGCCATCTCCATCCCTACGGGCATTAAGGTCTTTGCCTGGGTGGCCACGGTTTGGGGCGGCAAGCTGCGACTCACCTCGGCGATGCTGTTCGCCCTAGGCGGGCTGTTTATGTTCCTGTTCGCCGGCATCACCGGCATCATGCTCTCTTCGGCCCCTTTTGACATCCACGTCAATAACACCTACTTCGTGGTGGGCCACTTCCACTACGTGATTAATGGTGCGGTGGTGATGGGGTTCTATGCTGCCATCTATCATTGGTTTCCAAAGATGACGGGGCGAATGTATTACGAGGGCTTAGGGAAACTGCACTTCGCATTGACTTTTATCGGCGCAAATCTAATCTTTTTGCCCATGCACCCCTTGGGGCTGATGGGGATGCCCCGCCGGGTAGCCTCCTACGACCCTGAATTCGCCTTTTGGAACGTGCTGGCGAGCCTGGGGGGCTTTCTGCTGGGGGTGTCGACCCTGCCCTTCTTGCTCAATATGCTCAGCGCCTGGACCCGGGGTGAGGAAGCAGGGGACAACCCCTGGCGGGCTATTGGCCTAGAGTGGCTGGTGCCTTCGCCCCCGCCCCACGAAAACTTTGACGAGATTCCTGTGGTGGTGTCGCCGCCCTACGGCTATGGCAGCGACGAGCCTTTAGTCGCCCAGCATCCTGAGGAGGTAAGCACATGAGTACGACTGAGCTAGACCCGTCAATGAATGCGAGTGCTGTCCAAAGCCACGGCCATGCCGAGGAGCACGAAGACAACCGCATGTTTGGCTTTATCGTGTTCCTCCTCTCGGAGAGCGTTATCTTTTTGAGCTTTTTTGTAGGCTATATCGTCTACAAAACCACCGCCACGGACTGGCTCCCGGCGGGATTCGAGGGGTTAGAAATTCGCGAGCCGCTGATCAACACAGTAGTGCTGGTTTCCAGTAGCTTTGTGATCTACTTTGCGGAGCGCTTTTTGCACCGCGATAACCTATGGGGCTTCCGATTCTTTTGGCTGCTGACCATGGCCATGGGTAGCTACTTTTTGTACGGTCAGGCGGTGGAGTGGATGGCGTTGCCCTTTGGCTTCACCTCTGGGGTGTTTGGCGGCACCTTTTATCTGTTGACCGGCTTCCACGGCCTGCATGTGCTCACGGGAGTGCTGCTGCAGGGCATTATGCTGGGGCGATCGTTCATTCCCAATAACTATGCCGGGGGGGAGTACGGCGTGGCGGCGACCTCGCTGTTTTGGCACTTTGTGGATGTGATTTGGATTGTGCTGTTCATTTTGATTTATCTGTGGCGGTAGCCCATGATTATTGACGACCACCATTACGACGTGATCATCGTCGGCAGCGGGGCGGGTGGGGGTACCCTAGCCCAGAAGCTAGCTCCTACAGGCAAGCAGATTTTGCTGCTGGAGCGGGGCCAGGTGATGGCCCTAGAGGAGCAGAACCGCGCCGATGTGGACGTGTTTAAGAAGAACCGCTACCGCGCCCCGGAGCAGTGGTACGACGAGGATGGTGAGCCCTTCTCTCCCCAGATGAACTACGCCGTGGGGGGCAACACCAAGATCTACGATGCGGTGCTGATGCGGATGCGCCACCGGGACTTTGAGGCGGTTCCCTGCCAGGACGGCGTCTCTCCAGAGTGGCCGATCAAATACGCTGACTGGGAGCCGTACTATAGCCAAGCTGAGCAGCTTTACCAGGTGCATGGCAGCCCCGAGGGAGACCCCACGGAGCCTCACCATAGCCAGGCCTATTCCCACCCGGCAGTGGACCATCCGCTCGTGATGCAGCCCATTGTGGAGGCGATCGCCGCCCAAGGCCTGCACCCCACCGCTCTGCCCATGAGCTTGACCCGTCAGGAGGACGATCCTACCGGGGATGCCGAGGTGTTTGGGGTGAATCTGGCGCTAAAGCACGACAACGTGATCCTGAAGGCAGAGGCCAAGGTGACGGCTCTGCACACCAGCCCTACAGGGCGGGAGATCAAAGGCGTGCAGGCCGATGTTCAAGGCCAGACGTTCCTGTTTACCGCCGACGTAGTCGTGCTGGCCTGCGGCGCGGTGAACTCCGCCGCCCTGCTGCTCAGCTCCGCCAACGAAAAGCACCCCGACGGCCTCGCCAACGGCTCTGGTCAGGTGGGCCGTAACTTGATGCAGCCCCAGATGACGGTGATTGTGGAGCGAGGGGCGGCGGAGAACAAAGCCACCTTTCGCCCCAGCGTCAGCATTAACGACTTTTACTGGGGCAACAAGGACTATGACTACCCCATGGGCCACATCAAAAATAGTGGCGGCCTACTGCAGGACTTAATCTTCGCCGAGTCGCCGCCTATTCTGTCGGTGCTAGCCCGGCTGCTGCCTGGCTCTGGCCTCAACAAACTGGCGATGCGCTCCATTGGCTGGTGGGCCCAGACGGGGGTGCTGCCGGACCCCAACAAT
>JBCCAG010000434.1:0-4103 GCA_039814955.1 Cyanobacteria bacterium P01_A01_bin.135 | reverse complement strand
TGGGCAAGCTGAAAGTACTCGGTCTGCCCCAGGTAGACCATAACGCCAATCAGCGCCGTGAAATACCACCCCCCCAGCAGGATCATCGTACCGGCGATAATGATGGCGACAAGGCCACTGACGAGACGAGCAGTAGACATAGGCGTGAATGATTAGCGGTGGGCTGTAGGCTACCTTAACCTGTGAGCGGACAGATTAAGCTCAGTTTAAGATGATTTAGCCTTGACTACAGCAGCCGGTTCGCTCGCCGTAGTAGCGACTTCCTCAGCATAAGCAATGGCAGCACATCAGCGGCACTTTTGCGCTACGCTTAACCTGATTATTACGGGTTTAACTATTGTTGACCAGCGACCTCGGTACTAGGCCGGGGGGTATAGACAGCCTTTTCTCTACGCCGCTTCTGGAATTCCTTTTGTTGAACCCAGCCTCTCAGCCCGGAAAAGGGACCCCGCCAATCCTTTAGATATTTGATACAGTGGAGAAATCTTCGCGGATGTAGTTCAGTGGTAGAACGTCAGCTTCCCAAGCTGAATGTCGTGGGTTCGAGTCCCATCATCCGCTTTCCATGACATTTTGAGGCTACGAGCTAGCTCTCGGCGACCGTGCCTGCCGAGCCGCCCCCACGCCGCTGAGGTTCGGCAGCGCCGCCCATAGTGCCATCGGGGAATACGGTGATTCCGGTGGCCGCGCCAATTTCATCCCTAGGCTCGAGCCGGTGCCCCAGTGCCGTCAAGGCCTGCCCCAGAGGAGATCGCTCAAACCCACCATCCACCTGAGTGGCGGTACCGTTGCGCTGGGACACCCGGGGGGCAGCGATCGCTTCCGGTAGCGGCAGGCCAAAGTCGATGACGTTGACGGCAATCCCCAGCACCGTGGTGATGATGGTGGAGCCGCCGGGGGAGCCGAAGGCCAGCACCGTGCCGTTGGGGCCCACCGCGATGGTAGGGGCCATGCTGCTGCGGGGCCGCTTCCCTGGCTCAGGGGCGTTGGGGTGCGGGGTAGCGGTGTCAAAGTCCGTCAGCTCGTTGTTGAGCAAAAAGCCGTAGCCTGGTACCACAATGCCCGAGCCACCGGTAGACTCAATGGTCAAGGTGTAGGAGACGACGTTGCCCGCCGCATCCGCCACGGTCAGGTGGGTGGTGGACAGACCCTCCCCATCGATCTGCGCCGTCACTGAGCTGAGTGCCGTACTGGGGCTAGGGTCAACTTGGAAGGGGTAGGGGTTGCCCGAGGTGGCGGGCTCGGTGGCCGCCCGCTCTGCAATTAAAGGGCGGCGGGTGGCGGCGTAGTCGGGGTTGAGCAGCCCCGCCACTGGGGCATCCACATATTCCGGGTCCCCTAGAAACGCAGCGCGATCGCCGTAGGCCAGCCGCTCCGCTTCAATCACCCGGTGCCAGGCCTGGGCGCGGTCCATGGCCCCGAGCTCATACCCCTGCAGCAAGTTAAGCACCTGCTGGGTGGTAATGCCGCCACTGCTGGGGAGCCCCATACCGTAGAACTGGTAGCCCCGGTAGGGGGTGGTGACCGGCGGGCGGGCCACCACGTGGTAGCGGTCGAGGTCCTCTAGGGTCATCTCGCCGGGGGCAACTGGGAAGGGTGGGTTGGTAACGGTGGGAGGCTGCTGCACCGTCTGGACGATGGCTGCGCCGATGTCGCCCCGGTAGACGGCGTTGACCCCCTGGTCCGCCAGCTGACGGTAGGTGCGGGCTAAGTCGGGGTTGGTGAACCGGCTGCCGATAGCAGGGGGTGCGCCGCCGGGTAGGTACAGGTCACGGGTGGAGGTGAAGGCGGCAAAGCGCTCCTGGTTGCTGACGACTTGTCCATGGAAAGTGTCATCCACGGTGAAACCAGACTCCGCCAGGGCGATCGCCGGCTGCAGAGCCTCCCCTAGGGTCAGGGTGCCGTAGCGGGAGAGGGCCTCCTGCCACATCAGCGGCGTTCCCGGCACCCCCACGGCTACCCCGCTAGAGATGCGGTTGGGGTAAAAGGGCAGCGACTCGCTGGGGTTATTGGGGTCCTGGAATAGGGTGGGGGTGACTGCCGCAGGGGCCTCCTCCCGAGCGTCTAGGGTGATCACGCTGCCGTCAGCGCGGCGCAGCACCATAAACCCCCCGCCCCCTATCCCGCAGGAGAAGGGCTCCGTCACCCCCAGCGTCGCCGCCGTAGCGATCGCCGCATCCACAGCGTTGCCCCCCTGACGCAGAATATCTAGGCCAATGTCGGTGGCCCGGGCATCTACTGAGGCCACGGCCCCACCGCTGCCCGCCGCTGGGATTTGCGTTTGCCCGTGGGGGGCGATCGCCGCGCATAGGGTGATGGCAAGGGCAAGCGCCATGCCGACGCCCCGCTTACTCCACCGCTGACAGCTCCTGAAAAATTTCCCCATCCCTCAGCTCCCTAGGTAATCAATAGAACGTAAACCAGCACAAAATCTAGCCCTGCTGCTGGGCATGGCTCATCAACCAGCTCGTCATGGTGGCACGTCGAGTTTTCCGGGGCTCGAGTTGGTCGATGGTGTAGCCGGTGAACCCCAGCTCGGTTTTAAGGAGCTGCTTATTTTGTTTGGGGATGGAGCGGGTGAGCTTGACGGTGGCCGGGCGGCTATCGGTGAACCGGGGTGGCTCAGGGTAGGCGTCCCGCCAGTCGGCGGCCACCTGGTCGGTGTTCCAAGCTTGGGTCTGGGGGTCGTAGCGGTACCCTAAGTAGTGCCACACCAGCTGATTTGCCGCGTCATCGTCGATTTCGTCGTTGATGATCGCCCAGTAGGTGTCAGCGGTGAGGGGGTAGACGTCCATGGCAGCCAATCAAGCATTACGCTAAGACGGTACCACTTTGGCGAAACCCCTGTCAGCTCAGGTCTCTGCTCAAGTGGCAATCCATCGGGAGATGATTTTTCTAAGAAAGGCTACCAGGCTAAACTACAGGCGTTGTCCCTTGTGCCTAGCCCTTCATGTCCCGGCCACCCAATCTTTCTACGACGACTACCCGTCCGGCGCTGGAGCGGCTGCGCTCCCTCAGCGACCTATTGGACAACGCCATCAAAATTCCGGGGACGGACTACCGTGTCGGGCTGGACCCGATTTTGGGCCTGCTGCCCGCTGGGGGAGATGTGTTAGGGACAGTGCTCTCGGCCTATTTGGTGGTGGAGGCGGTGCGGCTGCGCATGCCTACCGCCGTAGTGACCCGCATGGCTTTCAACATCGTGCTGGAGATGGTGGTGGGGGCGGTGCCCGTTCTGGGTGACCTGTTTGATTTCGCCTGGAAGGCAAACGCCCGCAACCTGCGGCTGCTGGAGTCAAAGCTCGACCCCGATCGCCCTTCATCCCGCTCCACGCGCCAGTCCCGGTGGCTAGTGTTTGGGGTATTGGTGGTGCTGGGTTTGGTGCTGGGGCTAGTGATTGTTGCCTATGCCGCCCTGCTGCGGTGGCTCGTGGGGGTATTCGGTGGCTGATTGGGCGACTGATGTATCGGCTGACTTAACGGCAGCGCGCCGCGACAGACTGCGGATGGGCTGCATTACCGGAATTGCCGCCAGAAAAGCGATCGCCGCCAGACTTAGGGAAAGTCCCGCGCCAAAGCCAGCTGGGGCAATGACCCCCGTGAGCAGGCTGCTGGCCAGGGCTACGCCCCCAAAGTAAAGCCCGGTGCCTAGCCCCGCCCGCGTGGGGGGCACCGCTGCTAGGGCTACGGGAATGGTGCAGTTGGAAATTAGGCTGATGCTGCCGCCAATGGCGATCGCTAGCAGCACCGCCAAGCCCAAGGTGCCGGTAAAGATGGCCGCGCCGCTTAATACCGCCAGCCCTCCCAGCCCCATCGCCATGCCTCCGAAGGCCCCGCTGCGGCGGGCCAGCCTCCCCATGGGGAAAGCTAGGGCCGCGATCGCCAAAAAGATGAGGCCCATGACCAGGTTTGGGCTAGTCGTAAGGGGGGTGAGGGTGGCGGCGAAGCTAGTGAGCAGCAGCCGCAGCCCCAGGGTGGCGCTGATGCCAATGATAAAGATGGCAACCAGAGGAACAACGCTCAGCGCCCCGCCGGAACTCTCCGTCCCCGCCGCCATTTGGTCCGGCTGCGTCAGCCGCAGCACCCAGGCGGCTCCCAGCATC
>JBCCAG010000526.1:0-3502 GCA_039814955.1 Cyanobacteria bacterium P01_A01_bin.135 | reverse complement strand
TTTGGCAATACCCCCAGGGGAATTCGAATCCCCGTCGCCTCCGTGAAAGGGAGGTGTCCTAGGCCTCTAGACGATGGGGGCGCAGTTGCCACTCTACTTAAGATATTAGATTGCTTCAGCGTCTGTCAACACTTTTTCTTGGGCGATCGCCCTGGGTGATTACTGCACCCCCTTGGCATTGCGGAGGCGAATCACCTGACGGCGCATCTGGGCTGAGGCATCCGTCTCAGCGACGGCTTCGGCATGGGCTTCCGCTAGAATGGGCTCTAGATATTCATCCGGGCCGCAGGAAAAAGCCTCCAGCAGCCGCTCTAGCAGCTGTTCGCGATCGCCCAACAGCGCTTCGTCCTCCACCAGGCGAAACTTGAGATGAATTTCGCAGTCATAGACGCCAACTTCGGGCCGTGCTGACTGATGCTGTAATGAGCTGGACTTCCTACCCATAACCATTGAATACTTATTGGCGTGATATAGAGTGATTGACAACGCTCAACCGAGCTAGATAGATGGTCTAGCTCTATCATTCTCCAAAGATTTCGCTTACAAGTCCATAAAGCCTCTATGAGGATCATGCAGAAACATGTAATGTTTCTATGGTAGCTGCTTTTTTGACCGAGTAGCGGCGGCCAATAACGCATCAAGCAAGGGTCCTGGCTACCGTTCTTGGTAGCCTCGGCTACAGAGATTAGCGGATGCGGAGGGCTATCAGGCCTTAAGAGCCTTCAACTAAGTGACGAAATATCTGCCGTGAACTAACCGCCCTTATCCTTCTTTAAAAGTGCCCATGGCCTTCCTGAATCGCGCGACTCGCATTGCCAGCACCCTGACGGCCGTGTACTACGCCTACATGGTGGAATATCGAGCAGAGCTGCTGTTTTGGGTACTTTCTGGTAGCCTGCCTCTGATTTTAATGGGCGTTTGGACGGAGGCGGCCGCAGGCGGGCAGTTCGGCCTCTCTTCTCTGGAGTTCGCCCGCTACTTCATTGCCGTGTTTTTTGTGCGGCAGTTTAGCGTTGTTTGGGTGATTTGGGAGTTTGAACGCGAGGTGGTCGAGGGCAAGCTCTCCCCTCGGCTGCTGCAGCCCCTTGATCCCGGCTGGCATCACCTGATTTCTCACTTTGCCGAACGGTTCGCCCGCTTGCCCTTCATCGTGATCGTCCTGGGGCTATTCTTTTTACTCTATCCCCAGGCCCTTTGGGTACCGCGACTGTGGGCCGCAGCCCTCACCGTTGTATTTGTCGCGCTGGCTTTTCTGCTGCGGTTTATTATTCAGTACACCTTTGCCCTCTTCGCCTTTTGGACAGAGCGGGCTAGCGCCATCGAAGACCTATGGTTTTTACTGTACCTATTTCTCTCCGGCATGATTGCCCCATTGGAAATTTTTCCAGCGGCGGTCCGCAACGTGATCATTTGGCTCCCCTTCCCTTACTTGATTCACGTGCCGGCCAGCCTATTGGTGGGCTTACCAATTGATATTTCCCGCAGCTTAGGGGTTATGCTCGCCTGGATCGGCCTATTTCTAGTGATTAACCGCTGGCTCTGGCGGCAGGGACTCAAGCAGTACTCAGGTATGGGGGCCTGAAGTCGATTGGATCTGGAGCTCGGCGTAGCCCGTGGCCTGATCAGGGGTGCGGTGGAATTGGAGCTGGGGCAGTAGGCCCACCACTAGCTCCACCGTCGTGTAAACCAGGCAGCCCTCCATCAGGTGGCCCCCGTAGGTCTGGCCGCGCTTGTCGGCGATCGCTAAGTGCAGGTGGCAACCTTCTTGAGATAGGGTGCCGGACAGGGACAGAATTTCGAAGTGACCCTGCAGGCGCACCCCCACTGGCTGACCGGCGAATCTGAGGGTGGCGGTGGAGAGGCTACCCGTGCAGGTCAAAATACAGCCGGCTGAACAGCTCTGGGCTTTAGTCAGGCGAACGAGCTCAGCCTTGAGGTCTTGCTGCGGCGTCAACCGCAGGGCGATCGCTTGTAGTTCACTGGTGGGATGCAAAGTCATCGGGCCTCTACAGGGCGATCTTGTATTAGGTTGGCCACTGACCCCAAGACGCCGGTGCTGAACCGGACACCCTTGAAGCCGAGATAAGCCGAAATAGCGGCAGTTCCGCACACTACCTGTCCTTAAGGTAGACGAAGTTTAGATATCTAGGTAGGTGAGCAGCGGCGTTAGCTGGTTGATCTGCGCATCGATACCCAGCTCTAGGACCGTGCCGGAAAGTCGAAGGGAGCGCAGGGTTGCTGAGAAGAGCGGCTGTTCGATATGCCGCCTGCCGATCATCTCGCCGAGCCAGCCGAGAATGGCCGCAGTTTCGGCAATTAAGGGAGCGCGATTCGGCTTGAAATGGGCCTCTTTTAGGTAAATTAACGTTTGCTTGTGCCTGTCCTGCTCACTGTGGGGAGCGACATGGAGACATCCCGCCACAGCTATGGGAGCAGTACCGGCGCAGCGACGCTGTATCTCAGCCTGCACATCAAAAATCAGCTGGCACTCTTTGAATTGGCAGTTAATTTGCTGTGGCACCAAGCAAAAAGCTTGCTTTTGCTCCAAGAACTTAATTGACTGCAGCCAGTCAGACATTGGGTCAGCGTTGAGGAACCGATTGAGGCCCTGCTCATCCAACCGCACATCCACAGAGGTAATGAGCGGCCTATCGAGGGCGATTTGGCCTCTGACGGCATCGCTTAAGGAAATGGATAGACGGGAGATGACCGCATCTAAGGTATTGATCCTCAAGTCTGGCAGCAGCCATAGCCCCTTAGAGTGAATGGAAATTTCTGACGTCTCACCTTGAAGGAGCTGGTCCAGAGCAGTCGAGACATTCACCTCAAGATGGTCTGCGCCGCTGAGCTGATTGTATATCGCCGCTTTGATGAGCTGGCTCAGTAAGCGCTCAAGCAGTCCAGAACCCTCAGAAACCATGTCTTTGCATCAGTTATGCAGCATTCGTCTATGCAGCATTCGTCCCTTTCCAGTGATTCAGTAGCGCCGCTAAAAAAACGCCTATCGTAGCTCGGCTTTAGTGACTGACCCATTGGCCGCAATGGTCAGCTCCAGCGGCCTACCGGCCTCGGTGGCTTTAGTCACATTGCGGTACACCGAGTAGTTGGTGGGTACGGTCTTTGGCCCACCGTCGCTCCAGTAGGTGATGGTGTAGTCCACTCGCTTGAGTAGCTCCGGCGTTCCAATCCGCTCTCGGTTTTGCTGGCGGGCTTCCATGTCGTCGACGGTGGGGCGGGGTGGCAGCTCGGGCCACCACAGCCCTTTGTCGTCTGGCCCAGTGACTGCGTCCAGGGGCTGCTGGCCGTTGACGTTCTCCAGGGAGGTGGCCGTCTCTTCAAATAGCTCCGCTCGGGTATCTAAGGGGCGATCGCTGTCTTTGACGTAGTCCACCTTCCAGATGTACTGGGTGGTGGCGGTGGCTTGGTAGTCGTTGCTGAGCTGCGCATCACAGCCCAACGCCATCAGCGCTACGGCGGCGATCGCCCCCTGCCATCTCAGTCC
>JBCCAG010000269.1:0-5360 GCA_039814955.1 Cyanobacteria bacterium P01_A01_bin.135 | reverse complement strand
TCGCCACCATGCCCAACTGGTGGTAGGTGCGCGCTTGGCTATAGCGATCGCCGTACTCGATGTTGATAGCGAGGGCTTGTTTGTAGTAGTCATTGGCCTGCTGCCATTGCCGCTGCGCCTCGGCCACCCGGCCCAACTGGTGGTAGGTGCTCGCTTGGCTATAGCGATCGCCGTACTCGATTTTGATAGCGAGGGCTTGTTGGTAGTAGTCATTGGCCTGCTGCCATTGCCGCTGCGCCTGGGCCACAATGCCCAACTGGTGGTAGGTGCTCGCTTGGCTATAGCGATCGCCGTACTCGATGTCGATAGCGAGGGCTTGGTTGTAGTAGTCATTGGCCTGCTGCCATTGCCGCTGCTCCTGCGCCACCATGCCCAACTGGTGGTAGTCAGCAGCTATCCAGCGCTGTTTTTGCTCTAGCTCAACTGCTGTATAAGTTTTGTAAAAATCAAGAGCTTTTTGAAACGACTTCTGAGCTTCAGGATAAAGCTGTGCATTAATTTGACAATCACCTAAACGCTCAAGAAAGAACGGAAACTGATAACCTAACTTGCCAGCAAGAAATTCTTCCGAATAAGCTTCAAGCTTTTGGATTGTATCCTCCACCAAAACGAAGCGATTTTTAGCATCGTTAGTCAGACGCAGAAACTTCTCAAGACAAAAAGCAATAGAAGCATCTTCCTGATTCTCAAAACAAATTTGTAAAGCTTTAGATAGGTTTTCATACTCCAAACGGCAAAAAGTCAGACCTGTTTGACGCTCCTGCTGCTTTTTTGAGCCTATTAGTTGGTCGTAGTATTTCCCTAAGACTGTGTAATGCGCCTTAAACCCCTGCCGCAGCCCCTCCCGCGTCGCCTCATCCAGCCCCTTCAGCTTCGCATTCAAAAAATACGGAAACACTGGCTGAATGCTTAGTAACTGCGGCATCTCCTCCTGCAGCGGCGACAGCAGCCCCCAGCTCACCGCCTCGTCAATCGCCTCATCAAACCGCTCAAACGGGTAGTCCGCAAACGCCGCCTGCTGCTTTAGCTGCTTCACATAATACGGAAGAGTATCGCGTCTAAAAAAGCTGCTCAACGGCGCTAAACACAGCAGCAGCTTCTGCGCCTCCGGCGACAAATTGCTGTGGGAATACTCCACACATTTCACAATGCTGTCCGTCCGTGCCTCCCCGCCCTCATTCAGCGCCACCCCTTGCCCCTGCAGCGCCGCCAACACCTCCTCCGGCCCCTGCTGCCGCAAATTCGCCAGCACCACCTCCATCGCCAGCGGGTACCCCGCCAGCAACTTCATCAGTCGCTTAAATGCGCCATCCTGCCGCAGGTCTGCGATCTCCTCATCACATTTACCCTGCCGCACCAAAATCGCCTGGGCCAAATGGGACCTTGCCTCCGGGTCCAGCCCCTTTAACACATAGCGGTTAATGCCGGTGCCGTAGTCAAACACCGGCTCTAACCACCGCTCCGGGCTGCGAGAGCCCAGCACCACTTTGGTACTCCCACCCTTCAGCTCGGTCAAAAAGTCCTTCAAGGCCGCCTGCTCTTCTGGCGGCAACGTGTTCTGGATTGCCAGCGGCTGCCCCGTCACCGATTCCAGATTGTCCAGCATCAGGACATAGGAATTTGCCCTCAAAAACTTGGTCAGCTTCGCCACCTTCGCTGGCAGGGACGGCATTGCCTGAAACCTCGCTGCCTCATATCGGGGGTACACCTGCTGACCCACCGCATACACAATTTGCTCTGCCGTGTAGGCCCGTTCGTCATAGCCGAAGTAAAAGATGTCTTTGGCAAAGTGGGTGGCTTGCCACCACTGCCGCAGGTAAAGCAGTAGCGTCGTCTTCCCGGTACCGCCCATCCCCTGTAGCAGCAAAATATTGTGTCGGTCTAGCGCCCGCTCCAGCTTCAAGATGTCGAGGTCTCGCCCTACAAAGCCGTAGGTTGGTTCTTCAAAGCGGTAGCGGCTCGCGATCTTTTCGTAAAACTTCTCCTCTTCTTCGTCCGTAAAGCTCTGCAAGTTCAGGTCTACCACCGCATTGCAGTAAGCCACCGGCAGCAGCCAGTCCTCTAAATCCACCATTTGGTTGGCGTAGGCGCGGCGCTGCTTGCGCTTGTACAACTCCCGCCGCCCAGCACGGATTGAGTCTGGGAGGGGCTGCTCATTCAGCAGTTGCGCATACAGCCGCTTCATAAACAGCGCTGCCGCCGTCACCGTCACCGTATAGCCCATGGCCACTACCGTCTGCAGCCCTGCCGCCATCAAGCGGCTAGCGAGGCTGGTTTCGCAGGCATCAACTATGGCAGCGTCAGCGTCAGGATTGGCTTCCGCTTCAGCATCTTCGGCATCGCTGCTCCCCAAAACTTGCTTTCCCGACTGGCAAGCATTGAGCACACATACCGGTACCCCCTTCCCCTTCAGCAGATCTGCTAGAGTGTCGGCCTCAACTAAGTTAGCTTTACCCTTACCTCCGGCCTCCAGCAGCAAAAAGGCTTTATAGCCCGCATACTCCGGAACCGGGCGGTTGTCATAGCCCTGGTAATAGATGTAGTCTTGGTCTTCTTTTTTCTCGCTTTCCCGCAGCGCCTTCACCTGCTCATAGGTCAGCAGCGCCCCGTGGGTGTCGAAGTGGACGATGTGGTAATGGCCCTCCTTCCCCTGCAGGTGCTTGTCTAGCACCTCGTAAGTCGCGGGCCGTAGAATCTCTACGCGCACCGGTAGCTCCGCCTGCTCGATCGCCTCAATCAGCGGGCGAGACACGGTGCGGTAGCCCACGTCGTCCTCTTCGCCGGGTCTGGCCGTCACCAATAGCAGGTTAAGATAGGGTGATTCTTTGACGCGAGCCGTAAATGATGGCGAGCGAACCGGGCGGCGGGCGATGGTGCAACTTACCGCTAAGGGTTCCTCTAGGTCTGGGTCCTGCAGCGCCTCCCAGTGCAGCCCCTGGAACTCCGGCGACTGGCTCTCAATGCTAATTTCAATGTCGCTCAGCTTCCCGTTGCGCAGCTCCCGGTACTGCGCGTAGATATCCACATCGCTGCGAAACACCTGCTCAAACAGCTTCAAGCCATAGTTCTTAACGCTCGCCGCCGCCGCCGCTGCCCTCACCTTCTCCGTAAACGGAAAGCGAATCCACTGCTCAAAGTACCACTCCAGCCGCCGCTCTTCCGCCACGCTAAAGGGATCGGCAACGGTAATCGGATATTCCCCCTGGCCAAAGCTAACCGTGACCTCAAAGCCCTGTTCAGTCTGCTGCCGTTCTCGAATGGTAATCGTAGCCATAGCGGTGAGTGAAGCGCTCAGGAATTGCAGATATGCTCCTTATCTAACACATTATTTCTTCGCCCTCCGGAATTACCGGGACGGTATCTACAACCGCACTCATAGACTAGAGACCAACTACAGCGATCGCCGCAGCTTCCACACGCAGGCCGAGAGAATATTAGTGAGCACATGGGCCACCAGCGGCACCAGCAAACTCCCCGTGGCGATCGCACTCGCCCCCAGGATCGCCCCCACCACGCTCGCCCACACCACATAGGGCCACTGCTGCAGCCCGCTGAAATGCATCACCCCAAAGCAGAGGCTAGAGAGAACGAGGCCCGCCCCATCCAGGCCAAAGGCCGGTAGCAGCATGCCGCGAAACAGCAGCTCCTCGCTGATACCCGGCAGTAGCCCCAGCCAAATCAAATCCGGCCAAATCAAAGGCTGCAGCACCATCAGTACATAGCGGTCGGCGCTGTCCCGGTAGGCAGGCCACAGGCGGTAAATGCCGCCGCTGCTGAGGGTAATGGCTAGGCCTAGGCCTAAGCCCAGCAATAGATTAGTCACGCTCCAGTTCAGCGGCACCATCGCCGGTGCCCCCAACAGACGCCACCCCTGAATCACCAGCAGCAAAATCACCGCCGTAATGCCCATCGCCGCCAAAACTTGAATGCGCGTCAGCGGACCATCGGGGTCTGGTGTCGATTGGCTCATAGCTGGTCTAGAGAAGATAACGGGCGAAGCGGCGGGATGTAGGGCCGGAGGCTAGCCGGGTCAACGCCAGCCCGCAGGGCTGCCAAGACACCGATCGCCGCTGCGTATGATTCTACCGGCACCGCCGGTAGCCCAACTGCCTCAGGGGTGACCGCCATGCGGGTCTTATTCTCGCCCACTGCAATAATCGTCGCGCCAGCGTGGCCCAGGCTTAGGGTGGCGCTGCCGCCGCAGGCGGAGGCGGGGACGACGACAGCATCGACATCAGCGGCCCGCAGATCAGTAGCGCGCAAATGCCCATCGAGAGGGGTGATAAACTGCGGCGCGGCGCTCAGCCCCACCAGCACACAGGGTAAAAAGGTGTAGCCCAGCTCCTCCGCAGCGGCGCGGGGGGAAATGCTGGCATCAACCGGGAGCGGGCTCAGCGCCGGGGCATGGGCGCAGGGACGCCCCGTGTGCTGCACCACCAGATGGCTGATTACCGCTTCCGCGCCTGCCAGGGGGTCTACCCCTCGGCCTTGGCGGTAGTCCTGCAGAGCCGCGCTGCCCTCATCATCTGGGAAGCGAGCCACCACGGCGATCGCCTCCGCCCCGGCTTGCTCAATCAAGGCGTCCGCCCCCCGCAGTAGGCTATCGGGCCGGGCAATGGTTCCCCAGGTTGCCCCAGAGGCGGCGGTTTGCAGCTGCACCCCTAGGGGCTCGTCGGTGACCAGGTAGTCCGTCAAGGTGAGTCCCAAAGTCGCCCGGGCGGCGTCAGCGGCCTGCAGGTGGCGCAGCTTCAGCTCGGGCTCGATGGCGGCATCCAGCAGCAGACCAATGCGATTGCGCCCCACGGGCCGTAGTCCCCAGTTCCCCGCCGCAAATTGGTCTAGCCCATAGCCCTCCACATAGAGGACGTTGATCATCGGCCAGTAGAGCTGCGCCCCATTGAGGACGTTGGGATGGGTAATCAGGCGATCGCATACTTGGGCCATGGCTCTGGCCACTGGGAGGGCATCGCCAGCATAACCGCCGATGGCCGCCCCAATACCGGTGGGGACCACGAGCACCACCGTGAAGGGGGGCTGATTGACAGGTTGATTGACGGGCCGATTAATAGGGCGATTAATCACAGCAAATCACGGCCTCTACCACCGCCGCCCCGTTTTCAGTGGCGGTAATCGCCCACCGCAGCGGCTGGCCCTGTTGCCGCAGGGCCGCTTCAATGCGCTCCCGCAGGGTTGGCGCGGGCTGCAGCGGCACCGACAGAGTAAAAAATTGCAGGGCTGTCACGCGGCTCCTAGGTTTGAAACTGGCCAAACTGGAGATGATAGACCTCGTCTTCTTTCTCAGATTCAAGCTGTAGGTCCGACAAGGGATAGGCGCTGCACAGCAGGACATAGCCCTGCTC
>JBCCAG010000758.1:0-2336 GCA_039814955.1 Cyanobacteria bacterium P01_A01_bin.135 | reverse complement strand
AGTTCTAGAGCTTTCGTATTACGAAGGGCTGACGCAGTCTGCGATCGCCAAGCAACTCAGCCTGCCATTGGGGACCGTCAAATCTAGGGCGCGGCGCGGTTTGCTAAGGCTTCGCCAGGCCATCGAGAAACGCCGTGGAGGAGGGTCATGACCGGGCTTTTGTCAGAAGAGCAGCAGGAATTACTCGCAGGCTATGTGCTCTATGACCTGAGCCCCGATGAAATGGACCAGGTAGAGCAGTGGATGGCGATGGATCCGGCGATTGCAGAGGAGATTGAGCAGCTGCAGCAGGCCGCAGCCTTAGCCTACCTCCCTGAGGAAGTATCGCCGCCGCCAACACTGCGAAGGTCGATCCTGCAGGCCTACCAGGCCGCAGCACAGACTGGCAGAGCTCGCCGACCCAGTGGGTTCAGGTCCCATTTCAGGTGGGCAAAGGGCCTCGGGGCCTTGGCGGCGCTGCTGATTGCTGGGCTCAGCGTGAGTAACTTCTTCCTCTGGCGATCGCTTCAGCAGGCGCAGCAGCCGGCTAAAAGCCTCACCGTTTCGTTGGCACCTGCCGAGAACGCTGATCCGGCGGGTTCCGCCACCGTAACGCTAGTCCCCGCGACCCTTGAGGGGCAGCTCACCGCTCAGCTTCCCCCGCTGCCGGAAAGCCAAGTGTACGTGCTGTGGACAGTGCTTGAAGCCGATGCCCCGTTTACGACAGATGAGGAGGGGGCCATCTTAACCCACATATTTGCGGGGGAACAGAAAGAGCCGATCGTGCTGCCGCCGGTCTACCGCGATATTCGCTGGGTCAAGTCGTTGGCGGTTACAGTAGAGGCGGCAGCGGCCCCCCAACGCCATGACTCTGCCCCCATTTTGATTGGTCAGCTTTAGCGATTTATACCTAGAGAGAGAATCCGCCCGGTTGGGAAAAGTGTCTTTTGAGTGACGGCGGCTCAGCAGCAAAGCCGATATCACAACAACAGAACACTTGTACGAGGCACAACCGATGGGAATTGATACGTTGCGCGACAGCGACATTATGGACAACCTGCTAAACGCCCTCAGCGAGGGTAAGGATATCGGCCACTATGGCAGGCTGGTATTTGTGATGGTGGGACGACATTTCCTGAGCGAAGCAGAGATCGTAGAGCAACTGCAGCAGGACAAAGATTTCACTGCCGACGAGGCCAAGGCTCTTTATCAGCAGGTCAGCGCCCAAAATTACAGCCCGCCTAGCCGCGATAGCATTTTGGAGTGGCAGGGGCAGCAAGACTTCCCCATCTGCCCCAACCCTGATGACCCGGACGCCTGTAATCTCTACCAGGACCTACAGTTCCCGTCTGAGGTCTATGAGAGCATCTCGGAGTACTACGAGGAGAAAGCTAGCTAAAGCCTACGCTCAGGGTAATCTCAGCTGCGGTTAATCTTTTAATCAGACCGGTGGCCCACAGTATGAAAAATGACTGCCGGATTTCTCCAGGCCACCCCGCTGAGTACCCGCCATGACCCCACTGACAAAGTCGATTTTGGGCGGTTTGTTTGCTAGCGCCCTGCTAGTGAGCGCCGCTGTGGTGCAAGCCGGTGGCTGGGATAACTTCAAGCTACGCTACTACACCCTCACCCAGGTTTTTCACGACCAGGAGCAGGAGCTAGAAGACTTGCGTAAGCAAGCGGAGGATTTTGAAGCGACAAGCCGCATCGAGCTAGCGGAGCTGCTCAACGGTGGCCCACCTAAAGACGGCATTCCCAGCCTCGACGCACCCCAGTTCGACAGTGCGGCCACGACCCCCTTTCAGCCCAGCGACACCGTTATCGGGGTGATTGTCAATGGGGAGGCTAAAGCCTACCCGTTCAACATCTTGAACTGGCACGAGTTGGTAAACGACACTGTCGGCGGGACGAATCTGGCAATCTCCTACTGCCCCCTGTGCGACACTGTTGTCGCCTTTGAGCGGGGGGATACCACGTTCGGTGTTTCCGGCAAGCTGTATCAAAGTTGCCTGGTGATGTACGACCGCTCCGACGACACTCTCTATGCCCAGCCCTGGGCATTAGGGGTGGTTGGGCCAAAAGTGAATCAGTCTCTCTCGCGGGTTCCCGCAGTCAAAACCACCCTGGGCGCATGGCTGCTGCAGCATCCGGAGAGTCTGGTTCTCTCCCCGGAAACCGGTCACCAGCGGGACTATCAGGGCTACCCCTACGGCACGTACTACACCGACGAGCGCATTATCTTTCCGGTGCGCAATCAGCAGCAGCGGCAGATCCATCCCAAGGCAATTGTCAGCTACATCTGGGAGGCCGACGGGCGATCGCCCCACAACCGCTTCTCGGGGGCCAGCCACGCTTTT
>JBCCAG010000914.1:0-1683 GCA_039814955.1 Cyanobacteria bacterium P01_A01_bin.135 | reverse complement strand
GTCATCTGAAAGCTCCCTGTCTAGCGTGAGGCCCTTCTCCGCTGCCCGCAGGGTAAACATACCAACAATATCGGTGAGTAGCTGATGGAGGTGAACATTATCTAAATGCAGACCGGTGTGTCCTGACTCGATCTTGGACATATCTAGGACGTTGTTAATTAGCCCCAGCAGATGCTCACCACTGCGGTTGATGATGCCCAGATTGCTGGCTTGGGTCGCGGTCAAGTTGGCATCTCGGGCCATCAACCGGCTGAACCCTAAAATGGCGTTGAGGGGTGTCCGCAGCTCATGGCTCATGTTTGCCAGAAATTCGCTTTTAGCCTGGTTGGCGGTGTTTGCCGCATCGATCGCCCGATCAAGAGCAATATTCTGCTCAGCGAGCTGCTGCCGCTGCTCCTGCTCCTGCCGCAGCAGGTTGGCCTGGGCGATCGCAATGCCTACTTGAGAGGCCACCGCCTCTAATAGCTCCACGTCATGACGGGTCCACTGCCGCTGGCGATCGCACTGGTGCAGGCTGACAAATCCGTTGGGTTTGCCCTGGTAAGAGGTGCAGATGGCCAGCAGGGACTGAATATTGAACCGCCGGCAGAGTTTTCGCGCGGGCGCTAGCAGCGGGTCGTGGTAGACATCGGGGGTCACCACCGCGCAGTCTGAGGTGCGGATAGTCTGGGCATAGGGGCTGTCCATGGGCAGGGTTACCCGCCGCATGGTTGGCTGACCGGGCGTGAGATATTCGGCGACGGTGAGCACCTTCTCCCGCGACGGCTCCGCGTAGGCATGCAAGATGCAGCGGCTGACCCCGAAGGTCTCGCCTACCGAGCGGGCCGTGGTCTGGTAAACACTTTGGATGTTGAGGCTCTGGCGAATTTGGTTAGTGATACTGGTGAGCAGTTGCTGCCGTTCAAACTGCTGCCGCAATCTCCTCTGGGCCTGCTTGCGCTCGGTGATGTCCTCGACAATGCCCTCAATGGCGGTGAGGTTGCCCGCCTGATCCCAGACGGGATGCTGCACCACCAGCACCGTGCGCGGCTCCCCGTCGGGGTGCATAAAGCCCATCTCAAACCGCTGAAAGTCGGATTTTGAGGCAGCGGCCTCATGCACGGCAGCCTGCGCCGTTTGCAGGTCCTCTGGCTGCCACTCAATCACCTCAGACCAGGGTTTACCTAGGGCGTTGCCCTTCTCTTGGCCAAACACCGCCGTGAATCCATCACTGACGTAGGTGAGCACCCCACTGAACCCTTTGTGGCTGAAAATCACAAAGGTCTCTCCGATGTCATTCACTAACCGCTGAAACTTGGCTCGGCTTTGCTGCAGCGATCGCTCCGCCTGTTTGCGATCGCTAATGTCGTTGACAATAGAGAGGGCGCGGCGCTCCCCCTGGACGTCGATAATTCTCGCGGAGAGCAGCGTCGTCTTGATGTCACCTGAGGCGGTGCGGATCTGCCACTCGGCGTTGCGGACCCCGTCGGCCATTAGCTGCTGTAGGTAGTCGGCACGGCTGTCGGGGGCCACCCAGAGGTTAAGGACGGTGCTAGTGCGGCCCAAGATTTCCGCCTGAGGTCGCCCAATCAGCTCGGCAAACCGCTGGTTCACCTCAATGAATTCCCCCGTTTCTAGCGCAGTAATGGCGATGCCATTGGGGCTGGCTTGAAAGGCGGCGGCAAACTTCTCTTCCGACTGCCG
>JBCCAG010000860.1:0-1946 GCA_039814955.1 Cyanobacteria bacterium P01_A01_bin.135 | reverse complement strand
GGCCTCGCTGACCCGCTGACCGGGGAACTGTTTGCCGTGGGAATTTCCAGCGACCTGGTGATAGACGGCTCGTCCATCGGTACGCCAATTCCGGACAGTGAGCCAGCCCCAGTCTACATAACTTCAGTGGGCTCAGATCTGGATCTGGCGGTGTTCATCATCTCCGACCTCAGCGCCGAGCTACCGGCAGACACGCCTGCTATCCTAGAGCGCGGCGTTGATGTTCTCCCTGAAGGGACCTCCACCGCTGCCTCATTCAGCGCCTCAGCAAGTCCCTGGGCCAACCCCTCTGCCCAGCTTGCGGCCGACTTCTTTACCCTTTAAACGCTTAGCATTCGTTCACTTATGGCCTTCTACTTACCCGGCGGCGTCCGGTGAGGGCCGAAGTACTTTTCGCTGCGGTAGCGTAGCCAAACGCGCAGCTGCTGGGGGATCTTCTCCTTCTGCTCCTTGGAAAGAGTTTCATAAAGGGCCAGGGCCTTTTCGCGTTCCCCGCGGCAGGCCCGGTTGTTGTGGGCGTCCCAGTAGGCCCGCGCCACCCGAATCCGGCGGCAGACCTCTTTGACAAGGGCGTCTCCCGTCAGCGCAGCAGCCTTGGCTTTCGCTTTCTTGGTGGGCATCAGGCTTTGAGGGCAAAGATTTTCTCAATCGCGTTAGATACCACTCGATCTGGGGTGGAAGCCCCCGAGGTAACGCCAACGGCGATCGCCCCCGCCGGCAGCCAGTCGGAGGTCACCTCCAGCTCCCGCCCGAGGGGCTTATGCTCCACCTGATTGCCCGGGCCGATACGCTCCGCGCTGTCGATGTGGTAGGAGGGAATGCCGTGCTCCACGGCGATCTCCTGCAGGTGAGTGGTATTAGAAGAGTTGTAGCCGCCAATCACCACCATCAGATCCAGCGGCTGCTTAATGAGGCCGTACATGGCGTCCTGGCGCTCCTGGGTGGCATCACAGATGGTGTTGAAGCTCATGAAATGGCCATCGAGCTGCGCCGGGCCGTACTTCTTGAGCATAGTGCGCTCGAACAGCTTGCCGATCTGCTCGGTCTCCCCCTTGAGCATAGTCGTTTGGTTCGCTACCCCCACCCGCACTAGATCCCGGTCGGGGTCAAAGCCCTCGGAATGGGCGTGGCGGAATTTGGCCATGAACTCGCTGCGGTCGCCGCCCTCTAAAATATAGCGGGCTACATACTCCGCCTCTGCCAGGTTAAGTACCACTAGGTAGGTGCCGGCAAAGGAGCTGGTGGCGACAGTCTCCTCATGCTTGTACTTACCGTGGATGATGGAGGTGAAATCCTTCTTCTTGTGCTTCTCTACCGAGTTCCACACCTTAGACACCCAGGGGCAGGTGGTATCGACAATGGTGCAGCCCCGGTCGTTGAGCAACTGCATCTCCTGGACGCTGGCCCCAAAAGCGGGCAGAATTACCACGTCCCCGGCCTCAACCCCAGAAAAATCTTTCTCGCCGCTATTCACCTCAATAAACTGGACGCTCATCTCTCGCAGCCGCTGGTTTACCGAGGGGTTATGAATAATCTCGTTGGTGATCCACAGACGCTGAGTGGGGAAATGCTGGCGCGTTTCGTAGGCCATCGCCACCGCCCGCTCCACTCCCCAGCAAAAGCCAAAGGCTTCGGCTAGGTGAATCGTCACATCTCCGCGGGTCAAGGTGTAGCTGCGATCGCGGATGGTCTGGATTAGGTTGCTCTGGTACTCGGTATTCATCTGGCCGGAGACAGCCTCCTCATGGCCAAACCCCTTGCGGTGGTAGTTCTCCGACTGGTTGAGCGATCGCTTGAAGGTTTTGGTGTCCATGCTGCCCGTGTTAACTCCGTTGATAGGCCTGCGCCTGCCGCTACCGTCATTAGTTTAGCAAGGGACAAGTTAATGTCTCACATCCCCCCGTTATCTCTGGCCTTCCTACTGACACCAGTCTTATATAGCAATC
>JBCCAG010000356.1:0-4670 GCA_039814955.1 Cyanobacteria bacterium P01_A01_bin.135 | reverse complement strand
CGCGGCGGTAAAGCCCGTCAGCTTCTCGGCATGAAGGGAGCCCAGGCGGGGGAGACCTCGATCTGGAAGCTGCGCCTGCAGCTGATGAAGCCGATCACCTGGATTCCGCTAATTTGGGGGGTTCTCTGCGGCGCGGCCTCTTCCGGGCAATACCGTTGGACCCTGGAATATATGTTGGTAGCAGCGGCCTGCATGCTGCTCTCAGGACCCCTGATGACGGGCTACACCCAAACCCTCAACGATTTCTACGACCGCGAGATCGACGCCATCAATGAGCCCTACCGGCCCATTCCCTCGGGGGCCATCTCCATTCCCCAGGTGGTGACCCAGATTTTGGTGCTGCTGGTGCTAGGGCTTGGGGTGTCGGCGCTGCTAGATGTTTGGGCAGGGCACCGCTTCCCGATTATGGTGGCCCTGACGCTGCTGGGCACCTTCTTGGCCTACATCTACTCGGCCCCGCCGCTGAAGCTGAAGCAGAACGGCTGGCTGGGCAACTATGCCCTCGGGGCCAGCTACATCGCCCTGCCCTGGTGGGCGGGTCACGCCCTGTTTGGCACCCTCACCCCGGTGATTGTGGTGCTGACGCTGTTCTACAGCTTGGCGGGTTTGGGCATTGCGGTGGTGAATGACTTTAAGAGCGTGGAGGGCGATCGCCAACTGGGGCTCAAGTCATTGCCGGTGATGTTTGGCATCCCCACCGCCGCCTGGATTGGGGTACTGACCATTGACATATTTCAGGCCGGAATTGCCGCCTACTTGATGTATATTGGGCAACCGCTGCTCGCCACTATATTGGTGCTGCTAATTGTGCCCCAAATTCTGTTTCAGGATATGTATTTCCTGCGCAACCCGTTGGAAAACGACGTCAAGTACCAGGCTAGCGCCCAGCCATTTTTGGTGTTTGGTATGCTAGCTACGGGGATCGCTCTCGGTCAGGCTGTCTTATAAACCATTGCTCGTAGATTGGCGGGATTATTGATGACCAACTTTGCAAAGCAGCTGCAGGCAATTACGGGCTGGTTAGCGCATCTGTCTTCACCGGAGATCGGGGGGACAAGTCGTGTTGCTCGGTTGCCGAAAACGCAAACGGAGAATCCCCGCAGCGCGGCTCAGCCCGCCGCGCCAGGGACTACGCCAGATGCTGCGCCCGAGGTCTCCAACTCGCCCCTAGGCGGCCCGGAACGTCCCCCCGGTAAACCCCTGTATCTCCGCTGGTGGGCCTGGGGGCTGCTGGGGGGGGGTGCTGTGGTCGTGGGGACAGCCGTTACCGGCATCCAGACGATTGCCGCCATTCGCGACAGCCTACCCGCTACCGGCGAGACCCTTACCTTTGTGCGGGACGGCACCTTGACCATCAAGGCCAGCGACGGCAATATTCTGCAGCAGACCGGCCCCGCCACCCGCGACAAGCTTGCATACGAGGAGATTCCCCCCCGCCTGGCCCAGGCCTTCGTCGCCGCCGAGGACCAGAATTTCTATGAGCATGGGGGTGTGGACTACAAGGCCATTGGCCGGGCTATCTACACTAACCTTCGTGCTCGGGATGTGGTCGAAGGGGCCAGCACGATTACCCAGCAGCTCGCCCGCATCGTCTTTCTTGACCAGTCCCGTACGGCGGAGCGCAAGATCCGCGAGGCTCTGCTGGCCCAGGAAATTGAGGCCAACCTCAGCAAGCAGCAGATTCTCGAGAGCTATCTCAACTTGGTCTACCTGGGGGGCGGGGCCTACGGTGTCGCTGACGCTGCCTGGAACTACTTCTCTAAACCAGCCGCCGAGCTTACCCTATCAGAGATGGCAACTATCGCTGGCTTGGCCCCAGCCCCCAGCGTCTACTCCCCGCTAGTGGACATGGATGCCGCCCAGCAGCGCCGGGATTTGACCCTGCGCCGCATGGTCGATGCAGAATTTATCACGGCCCAAGAAATGCAGGCGGTGGTAAATACGCCCCTAGAAATTAACCCCAGCCCGCCCAAGAACCTCTACAGCCCTAGCCCCTACTTCACCACCTACATCAAGCAGGAGCTACCTAAGTTCATCCCTCAGGACAAGCTGGCAGAGGGGGGACTCACCGTTGAAACCACGCTCAACGTCGCCTGGCAGAAGAAGGCCGAAGAGGTGGTCGATAGCGCGATCGCCAACTACGGCGGACGGGAGAACTTTGGGCAGGCGGCGCTGGTAGCCATTGAACCTGACACCGGTGCGATTCGCGCTATGGTAGGGGGCGGCACCATCGATGAAGAGGGCAAGTTCAACCGCGTTACCCAAGCCCAGCGCCAGCCCGGCTCTACCTTTAAGGCCATTGTCTACGCAGCGGCGGTAGCGGCAGGCTTTTCGCCCTACAAGTCTTACGAAGACGAAAAAATCAAAATTGACGGCAAGTACGAGCCCACCAACTACGGCGATCGCTACCGGGGCAGCGTCTCCATGCGCGACGCCCTGACCTCCTCCCTCAACATTGTCGCCATCAAAACCCTGATCGATGTAGGGTTTGACCCGGTGGTGACCCTGGCCCAGAAAATGGGCATTGGCTCTAACCTGGTTCCGGCTTACTCTTTGGCCCTGGGGACCTCCGAGGTGAACTTGCTGGAGATGACCGGCAGCTTTAGCACCCTGGCGGCGGAAGGACTGTACACTCCCCCCCATGGCATCACCCGCGTCCTAGACCGCAACAACGAAGTCATCTACGAAGCCAAATTTGAGCCCCAGCGGGCCCTCGACCAAGACAGCGCTAATATCACCACCTGGATGCTGCGCAACGTGGTTAACAGCGGCACTGGGCGGCGAGCGCGGCTAGACCGTCCTGTGGCTGGGAAGACGGGCACCACAGAGAATAAGCGAGACTTGTGGTTTATTGGCTATATTCCACAGCTGACCGCCGGTATTTGGCTGGGTAATGACGACGACACCCCCACTCGGGGCGTCAGTGGTACCGCCGCCCAGGTATGGCGCAACTTTATGGACGCCGTCGATGAGGATATCCCCTTCGAGGATTTCCCCGAGCGCCCTAGCCTCAACGGCCGCACTGCCACCATCGAGCGCCAGCCCGTAAAACCCAAGAGCCTAATTTCCCTCGGCAACGGGGAGTCTGAGGAGAGCTACTCCGGCTCTAGCCGCCGTTCAAGCTCCAGCCGCCGTGACTCCGACTCTAGCCGCCGGGAGCCGGAGCCCCGTCGCGATTTAGAGCCCCGCCGCGATTCTTCTAGTGAAGGCCGCGCTGGTAGCGCTAGCAGCGCGCCGCCCCGTCAGTCTTCTACCCGCTCGCCAGCGGTGCAGCCTCGCTTGGAGGAGCGCACCGATTTACAGCCTAGGAATGCCCCAGCCCCAGCGCCTTCTCCAGCCCCAGCGCCTCCAGCTAGCACCGCGCCCGCGCCCGCGCCTGTTCCCGCCCCTCCTGCTCCGGTACCTGCCCCGGCACCACCGCCACCGCCCGTACCCCAGGCAGCCCCCGTGACCCCTCAGCCTGCACCCACGCCGCTGCGGCCCACCCCGGCCCCGACCGAGGGGAGTGAATAGAGGCCATATCTTCCTGCGGAGATGTCATCTGTCCCAAGAGGTAGCTTACTGGCCAAGTTGTACTTTCTATACTCTACATGTACGTAGCGGCTGCTATATTAGGCACGAGCCGCACAAGCGGTACTTCTTGCTGCCTCCGTTCCCATGACCTGTCTAGACTGCATCTACTGGAGCTCTTCTCAATCTTGCTCCCATCCAAACGCTCAGCGCTTCAAAATCTACATAGCTGCCACGCTAAATAACAGCGATGCTGTGGATTCAAGCGACTGTCCTGGCTTTGAGGATGTGGACAGCATGCCGGTATAGAATTTGTCGGCACAGCGATCGCGCTGGTTGCTTTTTGGCTAGGCGCATAGCGTCGTGGTGGGGCTAGGCCACTTCTACAGAGCCACTTCTACAGATCGGTTCCCTGCGACCTAAAGCATTGGCTCCAGCAGGGACAGCAGCCGGGCGTTTTGCTCTGGGGTCCCCACCGTAATCCGTAGATTTCGGTCTAGGCCGGGCTGCTTGAAATAGCGCACCAGCAGCCCCTGGGTTTTCAATTCAAGGTAAAGCGCCTCTGCATTGTCGCTGGGAGGTGTTACCCACAAAAAGTTACCGTGGGATTCGGGTACCGTGAACCCCAGCTTCTCCAGGGCGATCGCCAGCTCGGCTCGGGATTGCTTCACCTTGTCAGCGCAGGCGTTCTTGTATTCCTGGTCGCGCATGGCGGCGGCCCCCACAGCGCAGGCGATCGCATCGATGTTGTAGCTGTCTTTGACCTTGAATAGGCCGCTCAATAGCCTGGGCTGGGTAATGCCAAAACCCAGGCGCAGCCCCGCCAGCGAGTAGCCTTTGGACAAGCTGCGGCTGATGATCACATTGTCAAATTCGTTCACCAGGGGCAGAGCCGTCTGGTCCGCGAAGTCCACATAGGCCTCATCTACCATCAATACGCCGCTCAGCCGTGCGGCGAGCTGGCGCAGGTCTTCTAGGGGAACCAGGTGTCCGGTCGGCGCATTGGGAGAGGCGATAAAGGTGATGGCCCCATCCGCCTCCACCAAAGCATCAATGGGGAGCTGATAGTTTTCGCGGTAGGGCACCTCCACCACGTCGGCGGGCTGAATTTCCGCCAGGGTTTTATAGAGCACGTAGGTGGGGGTGGGGTAGACCACGGT
>JBCCAG010000790.1:0-2219 GCA_039814955.1 Cyanobacteria bacterium P01_A01_bin.135 | reverse complement strand
CGCTTTTTCAGGTTTTCAAACACAATTGGAGCCGTCATCGCATTTTCTATCCTTACTGGGGGGCGGTTACCTTTATCCTGTCTCACCAGCATAGAGCGGTTTGTAGCGATCGCCACATCTATCGCGATCGCCCTTCTCTAGTCTGAAGGGGCAACAGCAAAATCCGTCCCTCGGCTCAAGGCTTTAGCATCGCTATAATGCAGTGTTATTAAACAGTTCTTAATCTGTGAGGAGATATGTCCAAAATGTTTGATCTTTCCCGCCAGCGCTTCATTCGTCAAGCGGTTCTAGGTGTGGGCACCCTGATGCTGGTTGCCGCCTGCGGTGGTGAGACGGCCGACACCGCCGACACTGCCGATACAGGCTCTGAGGAAGCGCCCGCCGCTGAAACAGGCGGCTCGATTCTGGTGGCAACCGAGCCCGCTTTCCCCCCGTTCGAATTCCAGGCCGACGACGGCAGCTTCACCGGATTTGACATCGACCTGATGAACGCCATTGGCGAAGCGGCGGGCGTCACCGTGGAGTATGAAAGCCTACCCTTTGACGGCATCATCCCGGCCCTGCAGGCAGGTACCGTAGATGCAGCCATCAGCGCCATGACCATTACCGCAGAGCGCGAGCAGGTGGTGGACTTCTCCCGCCCCTACTTCAAGGCGGGTCTGGCGATCGCCGTCCCCGAGGAAGACAGCGAAACTGGCTCCCTAGAAGACCTAGAAGGCAAACGCATCGCTGTGCAGATTGGCACCACAGGCGCAGAGACCGCCAACGGCATCGAAGGGGCGACGGTAAGTACCTTTGACTCAGCCCCACTGGCCCTGCAGGAGCTGGCAAACGGCAACGCTGACGCAGTCATCAACGATGCGCCGGTCACCCTAGACGCCATCAACAGCGGCAACATCGCCGGGCTAAAGGTGGTGGGCGAGCTGGTAACCGAAGAGTTCTACGGTATCGCCACCCCCGATGGCAGCGATACAGTGGCGCTGATTAACGAGGGATTGGCCACCGTTCTGGAAGACGGCACCTATGCCGAGATCTACCAGGAATACTTCGGCGAGGAGCCGCCGGAGCTTCCAGAAGATTACTCCCCCGCCGAGTAATTGTTTACCCCCTTTGCAGTGAAGAGGGCTTAAGGGGGATGTCCTTGCCTTCGAAGGGAGCCAGGAGAATGGCCCTTACCCTTTGAAGGCAAGGGCCATTCCTCAACCCGTCCACCCTACAACCCCAGGCAAACTACCCGTGTCTTTCGAAGTCATTCTCGAGGCCATGCCCACGCTCTTAATCGGGGCGCTGGTCACCATCCAAATTACGGCCCTGTCCACCCTGTTCGGTATGATCGGCGGCTCCCTGTTGGGTATTGCTCGCCTATCCCCCATCCGTCCCGTCAGCCTCTTTGCCCGGGTCTACGTCGATTTCTTTCGCGGCACCCCGCTGCTGGTGCAGATCTTTATGATCTACTTCGGGGTTCCGGCCCTGCTCCAGAGCCTCGGCAGCGACTTTCGCCTAGGCCGGCTATTTGCGGCGGTGCTGGCCCTCAGCCTCAACAGCGCCGCCTACATCGCCGAAATCGTGCGGGCCGGCATCCAGTCCATTGAGCTAGGACAGCGGGAAGCCTCAGAGTCCCTCGGGTTAGGCCCAACCCAAACCATGCGCTACATTATCTTCCCCCAAGCCTTCCGCCGCATGATTCCGCCTTTGGGCAACGAGTTCATCACCCTGCTCAAAGACACAAGCCTGGTAGCAGTCATCGGCTACGAAGAGCTATTCCGCCGAGGTCAGCTCATCGTCTCCCAAACCTACCGCGCCTTTGAAATCTATGTCGGGGTAGCGCTCGTATATTTAGTCTTAACGCTGCTGTTCTCCCGAGGTTTTAGCCTACTGGAGTGGTGGATGAATCCGGTGGCTCGCAAGTCCAACAAGACAGTCAAAGCAGAAGCCTAGCGAAAGCTTTGACCACCTTTCTCAAGTAGGACAAATAGGCTAAGACACGCGAGTACATCGCTGTATGCAGGGGGTCTGGGGGAGGCATCTCGTCCCCCAGCGGCGGTTTGGGGGCAAGCCCCCAAGCAGCCAGTTATACCCCACATCCACAAAAGCTACACGCTTTACCATTCACTTCACAGAAATTGACTATCCTAAGTGAAAGCGTTTTGAAAAAAGCGCCATCACTCACCCAACCCTTACCCTATGGCCGCGCCCTCCAGCGACGCGTTTCTTCTCGT
>JBCCAG010000819.1:0-2121 GCA_039814955.1 Cyanobacteria bacterium P01_A01_bin.135 | reverse complement strand
TGGTGACTCAGTTTAAGCAAGGGCGATCGCTCCACGAGATTCTGCAGGGCGGCTACCGCACCCCAGCGTTAGCGAATAGACCATGAGGGTAATGTATCAGTGACGAAGCCACCAATATCCGCTGCCCCACCGAGCCTAGAGGTCCGGGCCCGGGCCTCGCGCCAGGCCGTTGTTCTGCTGGTGGTGGGCGTCGGGCTAGTGCTGACGCTGGCCCTATCTCTCACCCGCGGAGCCGTCCCGCTGAGCGTTGCTGAGCTTTATCAGGCTCTGCAGCACCAGGGCAGCAGCGTCAACCAAACTATCGTTTGGGACTTGCGGCTACCGCGGATTTTGGCGGCGCTGACGGTGGGGTCGGCTCTGGGTCTATCTGGGGCGCTGCTGCAGGGCATGCTGCGCAATGGGCTAGCGGGCCCCTTCATCCTGGGTATCTCCGCTGGGGCGGGGCTGATGGCGGTGGTGCTGATTACCCTGGGGTCGATGCAGAGCTGGGTGCCGCTGGCCAGTTGGCTGGGGGCGCTGGCGACCACGGCCCTAGTGTACCTCCTAGCCCGCAGCCCTTCGGGAGTGTCAGTAGAGCGGCTGGTACTAGGTGGGGTGGCTATCAGTTCCATGTTTGGCGCAGTACAGTCCATGCTGCTGTTGCTCTCGAACGATGGGCGCATTCAGGCGGCGCTCAACTGGCTGATTGGCAGCCTCAACGGGCGCGGCTGGGATGAGCTGCAGATGGTGGGGCCGTACATTGCAGTGGCCCTGCTAGCGGGTTGCAGCCTAGCGCGGGTGATGAACCTGCTGCAGCTTGGGGATGATCTGGCAGTGAGCTTGGGGGTGAGCCTGGGGCGATCGCGTTTACTGATTGGGGCGATCGCCTCCTTGCTGGCGGCCAGTGCCGTGAGCGTGGCGGGGCTGGTGGGCTTTGTAGGATTAATTGTGCCCCACGGGGTACGGCTGCTGGTGGGTACGGACTACCGCTGGGTGCTGCCGCTGTCGGTTTTAGGGGGAGCCTGGATTTTGCTGCTGGCGGATTCCCTCTCGCGCTTGGGGGCAATTGAGCTGCCGGTGGGGGTGGTCACGGCGCTGCTGGGCTCGCCGGTGTTCATCTGGCTGTTGTACCGGCGGCGCGTCTGATGATGGCTTCTACCCACGACCCCAAGCAGGCTACGGTGTGGGCGCTGGAGGCCCAGGCGATTACGGGGGGCTATGACCAGCGGGCGGTGGTGGAGTCTGTCAGCTTTGGCCTGGAGCCCGGCGAGTGGCTGAGCATTTTGGGCAGCAACGGCTCGGGTAAGTCCACTCTGCTGCGGCTGCTGAGCCGGGTGCTCCAGCCCCAGGGCGGCGCGGTGCTGCTGAACGGCAAATCTATCCACGCCCAGCCGGCGCAACAGGTGGCCCAAACCCTAGCCCTGTTGCCCCAGCAGCAGAGCAGTCCTGCCGGGTTAACGGTGCAGCAGCTGGTGAGTCTGGGGCGTGCCCCCCATCAATCCTGGTGGCGGTGGGAGCCCACAGCAAAAGACTTGGGCCAAGTCCAGCAGGCCCTAGAGGCCACCCGGCTAGTGCCCTACCGCGATCGCCCGGTGGAGCAGCTCTCCGGTGGGGAGCGCCAGCGGGCCTTCCTGGCCCTGGCCTTGGCCCAAGCTCCCCAGGTGCTGCTGCTGGATGAACCTACTACTTATCTAGATCTGCGCTACCAGCTGGAGCTATTGGAACTGCTGAAGCAGCTTAACCGCAGCCAGGGCATTGCCATTATTACTGTGCTGCACGACGTCAATCTGGCGGCGCGCTACAGCGATCGCCTAGCGCTGCTGAAAGCAGGGCAGCTCTGCCATCTCGGCTCGCCCCACCAGGTGCTGACGCCAGAGACCCTGGCCCAGATTTTTGGCATCAGCGCCGTCCTTCTAGATACCCCGGTCGGTCTACAAGTCTGTCCCATTACCTCAACCTCACCATGATGCGTTTTCGGTCTTTGCTCGTCTTACTGCTGCTGCTCGGCTGCGCTCCTGCAACTTCCCCAGAGGCAGAGCCTCAGGGAGTCTCCGAGGCTGAATCTGAGCCGGTGGCTGAATCTACTGATGAATCAGGAATTGCCCAGCCCGCCACGGCGGCAACGCGGGTGGTAGCGCTCAC
>JBCCAG010000331.1:0-4852 GCA_039814955.1 Cyanobacteria bacterium P01_A01_bin.135 | reverse complement strand
GGTGGCCAGCAGCAGGTTAGAAGGCAGCAGGTCCACATCGTGGGGGGTGGAGAGGATGGCTTTTCCCAGCAGGGGGCGGCGTTCTTCGTCTGAGCTGCTTTGCAGCACATCCTTGAGCTGTATTTCTAGATCTGCTGTGCTAATGCCTAAAGAGGCAGCGGAAGTGCCCTGGGGGTCAATGTCCACCAGCAGCACCCGCTCTTTTTCAAATCGAGCCAGGCCGCAGGCGAGATTTGTGGCCGTAGCGGATTTGCCAACGCCGCCCTTCGTATTAAAAATTGCGATTTTCTGAGCCATACAGCAGCGAGCAGGGGCCGCGCGCTAGACGCCAAGGTCATCCTATCACCTGGGGCAGGTGGCGTCGGCGCGTGGCTCTATGAGGGACAATCGCGGCCTCGTCGCCGCCTCACAGCATTACTGCGTCGAGAACACGATGATAACGCCGCCCACGTATAGCATGATGATCAAAAAGCTCTCAAACCCAATCTTGCCGATGCCGTATCGCTCCCGCCGCAGCAGACCTAGTAATAGACTGCCCGTCATTAAAATAGTCAGCGCGATGATGAACCCCTCGCGGCCCGAGATGGCGTGGTAGATGGAGCCACCTGAATAAGCGATGTCGGCAAAGGCAACAAACAATACGTCAAAGCAGTTGCCGCCGATGATGTCGCCGATAGCCAGGGTTAGCGCCCCCTGCTGTACCGCCGCGATCGCTGTCACCAATTCCGGCAAAGAGGTAGAGATGGCCGTCAACATACTGCCCACCACCGTTTCCGATAGCCCCGTCTGGCTAGCGATCGCCCCGCCGGTCTTAGCCACCACATAGCCCGCTGAGCCAATTACCAGCATCAGGGGCAGAAACTGCAGCCATAGCGACAGCATACTGTCAGAGACCTCTTCTGCCGCTTCGTCCACCTGGGTATCCTCAGTATCTTCCGGCGACCACATGGGCTTGGTCTTAGCCTGAGAGACCAGCCGCAGCCCAAAGATGTAGCCCACAATCAGCAGGATTGACGCAGGGTGGACGCCGTATAGGGTAACGGCGGGATTAAACATGGCCAGCAGAGGCACTGCCAGTAGAGTAATGAGCAACGTGCCCTGGGTGAGGTTGGCCACCGACGCTGCCGCATGCTCCAAGTTGGCCTTGGGGTAGGTGAGATCGGCCAGGGCTAAAAAGACGGTTTGGGCTGCGATGCCTCCCACTGCGTTACTCACCGCAAGGGAAGGTCGCCCGTCTAGGGCTGCCGTCACTGAGGTGATGATTCCCGGTAGCGACGTGCTGCCGCCCAAAAAAATAGCGCCCACCAGCGCCTCCCCCCAACCGGTTTTATCCGCCAGCTTGTCCGCCACCCGGGTCAGCCGAATGCCGGCTAGGGCAATGGCGATCGCCGCCACAATAAAACAGGTGATACTCAGGGGAAGGGAAGTTGTTACCGTGTTCAGCAAATCTAGCAGCTCAAAAAGTCTCCTACTGGAGATGGTAGATGAGCTATCTGGCTACCAGCCTCTATCGCGCGTACAGTTTGCCGCTGCTAAGCACCACAGGCCTTTTACCGCTAAACAGCCTAAATTCGCCGCAGTAGGCTCAGGCCATGGGTATCGGTGCCGCAGGTGTGCAGAAGCCCAAAGCGATCGCCCAGCTCCCGCGCCAGAGCCGTCCGCTTGGGGGAGGGTCGCCAAGGGGTGGGGTTGTCATAGGCGTAATAGGTCTCGACCCCATCAATGCCCAACCGCGCCGCTTCGGGAATGAGAGTAGCGGCAGGCTGGCGATAGCGAGATGGGTGGGCTAGCACCGCCAGGCCGCCCGCTTCGTGAGCCGCCTTAATTACAGATTCAGCGCGGTAGGGCACTCCGGCAACGCTATGGCCCTGGGTGTAGCGCTGCAGAGCGCTGCGGTCTGGATCAAAGCCATAGCACAGAATATGCACCTCGCAGTCTAGCAGGCCCGCGTTGATCTCTAGACCGCTCCAAAGGTGAGGCCGCTCTGCATTGGCGGCATTTTGCGCTAGCCACTCCTGCGCTCGGAGAAAGCCACCAATGCTGTGGTGGTCGGTAATGGCAAAGCCCTGTAGACCGTTCATGACAGCCTGCTCGGCGAGCTGCTCCGGCTGCAGCCGGCCGTCTGAGGCGACCGTATGCATGTGGAAGTTGTAGTGACTGGGGCAGCTCTCTGATGTGGTGGAGGCAAACACCTGCCACAGCTTGTGGATATCTTGAGCAGGTTGGTTTGAGCTAGACGGGATTGATTTAGACAGCGTGGCAAGATCCACAGCCATAATTTTAATATTTCTTTATAGCTTCGTTTCCACTATAGAGCCTAAGTATAGGGATAGATGCCAGAATAGATGACACTTAACGTTCTGTTTGATGCAGTCTTCGTAAAGATTAGCTTGGCTTCTCTGTAAGCCTATCGTTCTGTAAACCCGCCGCTATCTATAGGGAAATCCAGTCTAGCTTAGGGAGTGGAGTTTCCCTAAAAGAAACTCCACTCCTCGAAATGGGTCTGGTTTAACTAGCTGGACTTGGTAGTTACCTGCATATAGCAGTTTTCACTTACGTGAGGTACGGATTTGGGGTTTGGCGGCGCGCCGCGCCGCCAAACCTCGTACTCCAGCAGAATAGGAAATGCTATGGTCAACCTATGCGACTAATCGGTTAAGTCAAAGACTTCTATAGGGGTTACCTGCACCCTCAGGCGGACCGGGCGCTCTACCTGATCAGAGAGTAGGTCTCGCAGTGACTCTATCTCATCCTCAGAGACATCGCCTTCTATCACCGCCATTTCAACAAACACAAACAGGGTGTTCTCCCGAAAATCCGTGCGGACTGACCGAATCGTCGTGCTGTCCGACGCCGAAATCTCCCGGCGGATTGAGGCCTGAATTTGGTTGCGCACCGCTTGCTTAACCAGTAGATTGCGCAAGGAGAGGGTAAGGGGCAAAACCAAAAAAGCCAGCATCACAACGGCGGCAAACAGGCCGTGCTTGGCCCGCTTTACCGACCCATAACGCTGCAGCAGGAAGACCAAGCTACCGCTAAAGACAATACCGATCAGGTTGGTAATAAACAGAATGCTAGCACCGAAGCCGACCTCTTGGTTGCCCTGGGCAAAGCCAATCCCCACCACACTCAAAGGCGGCACCAGCGCCACGGCGATCGCCACACCGGGAAGGGCATCAGCAATCCGACGGCGAGAGTTGGCAAACGCGCCAGCGGCCCCCGCCGACATCGCCACGCCTAGATCTAGCAGGGTTGGCTGGGTACGGGATGAAATCTCAGGATTATTGACCTGTAGCCCTGTCACCTTGGCAATTAGCCAGGAGATTAGCACCGTCATCAGAATGCCGCAAAAAACCGTCAGGGTAGAGCGGCGAAACAGACGGCGGTTAGAGATGGCGATCGCATAGGCCATGGCGATCACAGGGCCCATCAGCGGCGCAACGATCATGGCCCCGATTACGGTAGCGGTGCTGCCCGCCAGCAAGCCAAAGGTGGAAATGGCGCAAGAGAGCATGGACAGAACGCAGAAGCTCACCGAAGGCACCGCTGCCCGCCACAAGTCGCGGTTGATGGCGGCAACGGGCATGGGCTTTTCCGCTAGCCAGTGCCAATCCCCGCTGCTGTGATGCCAAAAGTCGTGGAGGCGCTTGAGCAGCCGCAAATAGCGCCAGCGCAGCTTTGCCCGAATCGGTAATTGTTTCAATGTCTCTGAACCAACGAGGCTGATTTAAGGTTTAGCGGTCTCTCCATTGATAGCTTGCCTGTCATCTTAGCGTTTTCCTTCGAGCCGCCTGTAATCCTCTCGGCGTAAAGCCAACCTCCAGCTGCCATCATTGGGATGATTCTGGCTAGCTTGCCTGACATCAGGCAGGCTAGCCACGAGGGGGCAACCCGAACCACAGCCACGGGCGCGAGCCTTAACGACTCGTTACAATTGCAGGGGTAAGCCCACTGCATCCTTCAGGTGGCCAACACCCATGGCCTGCACCCTCGTTTGGTTTCGCCGCGACCTACGCCTCTATGATCATGCCCCGCTGTACCGCGCGGCGCGGCGCGGCGCGGTTGTGCCCGTCTTCGTACTCGATGACGCCCTGCTACACCATCCCGAAACGGCGTCAGCGCGGGTGCAGTTTATGCTGCAAAGCCTAGCAGCCCTAGATCAAGATCTGCAATCGCGGGGAGGGCGACTGATTGTGCGCTACGGCAACCCAGTGACCCTCTTGCCGGAGCTAGTGCGGCAGGCCCAAGCAGAGGGCATCTACGCCCATGTCGACTTTGAGCGCATCTACGGGCGGGTGCGGGATGCCCGCCTCAACCGCGCCTTAACGGAGCAGGGCATGAAGGTGCGCTGGTTTGAGCCGCCGGGCACGACGCCAGGGCTGCTGGCCTATCCCCGCTACCGCGATCTGTGGTTTAAGCAGATGGGCGAACCGCTGAGCCCCGCCCCCCAGCGAGTTACGGTTCCGGTTGATATTGTCAGTGAGCCCCTGCCGCCGCTGACGGGTTTAGGCTTAACAGCAGACGGCAAGCCAATGCCACCTACTGGCACAGCGGCGGCGCGGCAGCTTCTCCAAGACTTCTTACAGCAAAAGACCGAGCGCTACTACTGGCAGCTTTCCTACCCCGCTGCGGAGGCGACCTCCGGCATCAGTCCCCACGTTAAGTTTGGGGTGATTTCGGTGCGGGAGTGCTACCAGACGGCGAGGGCCTTCGAGCCCACCGACTACCGCACCCGCCGTAGCCAGGAGCAGTTCATTGCCCGACTGCGGTGGGGCAGTGGCTTTGCCCAGCGGTTTCGCTACCTGCCCCAGCTAGAGCTGCGATCGCTTTACCGGGTGTTTGATGAGCAGGG
>JBCCAG010000026.1:0-14731 GCA_039814955.1 Cyanobacteria bacterium P01_A01_bin.135 | reverse complement strand
TTTGGGCTCGAATTACTTATGGCTGGGAGCGCATCCGGCAATCAACAGCTCCCCTCTATCCGAAGGTGCTTGCCAAGGGGCTTGACGACGCCCTGTTAGTCAGGCTGATGGCTGGCTGCAGGTGGGCGCGGCGATCGCCGCCTACTTCTGCACATGGCACAAGCTAGCCTCGAGGAACTATCCTAAGGACGCCCCAAAAGCACTAAATCATCTCAAAGCCCGTGACGAGGATTGAACTCGTGACCTCACCCTTACCAAGGGTGCGCTCTACCACTGAGCTACACGGGCAAATTCCTTTTATAGCGGAATCAGAGTGACGGAATCACAAATACGTGGTGGGCCGGGTTGGATTCGAACCAACGTAAGCTTAGCTAGCGGATTTACAGTCCGCCCCCATTAACCACTCGGGCACCGACCCATTCACACGGGTCCCTATCGTAGCATGAGATACTTCGATTAAACCAACATGTTGAAAGTTACGACGACAGTTTGCGCCCGAAGCGACGGCGTCCGGTAGCAGGGCGTTGAATGCCGCGCTGGGTGGGGAAGTCACTCTCATCGTAGATTTCACCCACCAGCTCCTCAAGGATGTCCTCCAGCGTGATGAGACCCACCGTGCCGCCGTACTCATCCACCACAATGGCAATGTGGAGCCGCTGCTGCAGCATCTCTTTGAGTAAATCCACAACTCGCTTCGTCTCCGGGATGTAGACCGGCGCATCCATCACCTGAGTCACCTTGACCTGCTCCTGGGGGTCGTCAGGTCGGTCTAGGCCGTGCAGTTCTCGGAGGGCGCGCTTGAGGTGAACTACGCCGACAATTTGATCCTTAGATTCCTCCTGTACGGGAATGCGGGAGTAGCCAGTCTCCAGACAGAGGTCAACCAAATCTTGAACCGTGGCGTCGTGGCTGATGGTGCGCATCTCAATTCTTGGCTTCACCAGGTCATGGGCACGCAGCCGGTCCAGCATCAGGGTGCGGTTTAGGAGCTGGTGCTTGACGAGATCGAGCTGGCCTTTACCCCCTAAGATCTCGATCATCAGCTTCAGGTCTTTAACGGACTCCCCCTGCTGGACCCGATCACCCTGAAATAGGCGAATGGCAGCCTGGGCGATCGCCTCTAGAAATGTGGTGATTCCCAGCCAGGTAAGCAGTTTGGAGAGCCAGTATATAGGCCGCACTGCCAGGCGAAACACCGGCAGAATGTTGTTGATGGCCAAAGATTTAGGAGTAATTTCCCCAAAAATCAGCACTAAGAAAGTCGCCACCGCCGTGGCGATTCCTACCGAGGCGCTGCCCAACCACACCGCGAACAGGTTGCTGGTCAAAATTGCCGAGAAGTTATTGACCAGGTTGTTGCCGATCAGCAGAGTGGTGATAAAGCGGGCGCGGCGGTTCAGCACCAAGGCAAACATGCCGTCCGGGTCCCCCTGCTCGTTGATGATGGCCCGCAGCTTCAGGTTGTCGAGGGCGGTAATCGCCGTCTCAGAGCCCGCAAAGAAGGCCGACAGCACCAGCATCAGGGCCAGCACCCCGATATCCAGCCAAACGCTGCCCAGAAGGGGCGTCACCTGGGTGAGCAGCAGGGGTGGTAAGGCAGGGGGAGGTTCAGCAAGACCCATGGCAAACTAGCGTGAGTGAGGTTTTCATCTTAGCGGGGATGGCGCAACTAGATGATCAAACAGTAGCGCCATCCTCCTGCAGGGCATGGAGGCGGTGATAGATGCCGCCCTTGTCCAGCAGCTCCTGATGGGTTCCCACTTCAGCGATCGCCCCCTGGTTAAGAACCACAATCTTATCCGCCTCTCGCACGGTGCTCAGGCGGTGGGCAATGATCAAGGTGGTGCGGGTGCCTAAGATGCTGCCCATCGCCAATTGAATGGCCCGCTCTGACTCGTAGTCTAGGCTAGAGGTAGCCTCATCAAACACCAGCACGTCGGGGTCCACCAATAGGGCGCGGGCAATACCCAACCGCTGCCGCTGCCCACCAGACAGGCGCACGCCGCGCTCCCCCACGATGGTGCCGTAGCCACCAGGCAGCAAATCAATGAACTCATCGACCCGGGCGATGCGGCAGGCTTCTTTCACCTCCGCAAAGGTGGCGCTAGGCCGGCCATAGGTAAGGTTTTCTAGCAGGGTGCCGTTGAACACGTCTACTTCCTGATGGACGATGGCCAGCCGCTGCCGATAGCTGGTGATATCCAACCGCCGGATGTCCTGGCCATCCATCAAAATCGCCCCTTGGTCAGGATTAAAGTAGCGGAACAGCAGCTTGATCAGCGTAGATTTACCCGACCCAGAGCGGCCCACCAAGGCCACAGTCTGACAAGGTTCGATCAGCAGATCAATGTCTTTGAGCACGGGGCGATCGCCCTCATAGCCAAAGGTGAGGTGAGAGAACTCTAGCTTGCCGGTAAAGTCATAGCGGGGCAGAGAGTCTGGAGCCTCATTAAGGCTGGCAGCGTCCTCCCCGGTGGGCTCCTGCATGAACTCGTGGAACCTGAGCATAGAGGCGTAGCGGCGGGCAAATACCTCCACCACCACACTGATGGGCTCTAGCTCCGAGTAGGCCATGCTGGAGAGGGTGAGGGTAGTGATGAAGTAGCCCAGGGAAATGCGGCCGTTAAGGGCCGCCACCAGGGTAAGCATCAAGATAGCAAAGACACAGGTTTGAATAAACGTCCGCTGCCAGGTAAACAGCACCACGTAGCCCTTGTGAATGCGGTAGTCCACCATTTTGAACTCCCGCGCTAGCCGCTGCTGCTGCCGGTCTAGCTCTCGCTGCTCGGTGGCAAAGGCCTTGACGGTTTTGATGTTGGTAATCACCTCGGCCATACGGCTCTCGGTATTTTCCATATGGTGATCCAGCAGGGTCTCTTTGCCGATTAACCGCTGCAGATGCATCACCGTATAGGCCAAGATCAGCACAAAGGAAAGTAAAAATAGCAGGGCAATCCGCCACTCAATCCACAGGATGACCAGAAAGATACCCAGGATGCGGACTAGCTTGGGCAACAGCTGTCCGGCGATTTCTGGGTAGGTCCAGGTGTGGTTAGACAGCCCCTTTGCCACCCGACCCGCAATGCGGCCGGGGTTATTTTCATCGTAAAATTCCAGCGGCAGTGTCAGAATTTTTGCCATTACCTGGGCCGCTTGGTCCCGCCGGGCCCGCAAAGGGATATCCCAGTGGAACCAGGTACCGACCCAGGGCTGTAGGGGGGCGCGGACCACCGTGACCACAAAGATGAGGCCCAGCAAAACGCTGAGGGTAAGGGTCGGACTAGGCGTGCGGCCTAGCCAGCCCGCTACTAGCCCCGCCAACCCCGCCGCGACCGCATCCACGGACTGCTGGGACAAGACGTTGAGAATTTGCCCGATGGCGTAGGGCACCAGCAGGTCAATCAGCTCAAACAGGCCGCTGATGGCAATGCTAACTACCGCGATCGCCCAGTAGGGGCGAAAGTAGCCCAAAATATGTCGAAAGGTTGCCATGGTAAATCAAGAAAACGCACCGCATTTGATCTACATCAACGCGGACAGCGGTGATTTCGGTAAACCGGCCATCAACGCAGATGGGGGTGATTTCGGCAATCCCAAAACTTGTAGGGTGGGCAATGCCCACCCTACGTACAGTTAATTGCGCGATCGCCCCCGGCTACAGAGACAATCGCTTCTGTCTCTAAGGCGCTAGCCTAGCAGCGCCTTAGCCCTAGACACCACGTTATCCACTGTGAAGCCAAACTGCTCCATGCAGATTTTGCCGGGGGCCGAGGCACCAAAGGTATCGATACCAATGGAGTCGCCCTCCGACCCTACATAGCGGCACCAGCCAAACACCGTCCCCGCCTCGACGGAAAGCCGCTTGGTGATATCCTTGGGCAGCACCGACTCGCGGTACGCCTCATCCTGCTTGTCAAATAGCTCCCAGCAGGGCATAGAGACAACCCGCACCTTGCGGCCGCTCTCCCGCAGCTGCTTAGCCGCCTCCACACAGAGGGATAGCTCACTGCCGGTGCCGATCAAAATGATTTCCGGAACGCCATCGCAGGAAATCACGTAAGCGCCCTTAGCAACCCCTTCAATCGAGGTTTCGTCGTAGTTGGGCAGGCCCTGGCGGGTAAAGGCAATCAGCGTCGGGGCTTTGCGACTCTCTACGGCGATCTTGTAAGCTCCCGAAACCTCGTTACCGTCAGCCGGGCGGATCACGTTTAGGTTAGGAATCACCCGCAAAGAAGCTACCGTTTCCACCGGCTGATGGGTGGGGCCGTCTTCTCCTAAGCCCACGGAGTCGTGGGTCATCACATAGATAACCCCGGCCTCAGACAGGGCCGAAATCCGGATGGCAGCCCGCATATAGTCGGCAAATACTAGGAAGGTGGCGCAGTAGGGAATTAACCCTGAGCTGTGCAGGGCAATGCCGTTACAGATAGCCCCCATACCATGCTCCCGGACGCCGAAGCGCAGGTTGCGGTTCTCGTACTGGCCGTGCTGAAAGTCGCCGGAGACCTTGATTTCCGTCAGGTTGGAGTGGGTAAGATCAGCGGAGCCGCCAATTAGCTCGGGCACCGCCGGAGCGATCGCGTTCAGTGTCGCTTGGGAATGCTTGCGGGTGGCGATCGCTTTGTCGGCGCTGGTGTAGGTGGGCAGGCAGTCGGCCCAGTTTGCCGGCAGCTCACCCTTCAGCATCCGCTCAAACTCAGCCGCCTCATCTGGATAGCTGCTGCGGTAACGGCTCATCACCTCGTTCCAGTCCGACTCCATATCAGCGCCCCGGTCCACCGCCTTGCGGAAATGGCTGAGCACATCATCGGGAATCTCAAACGGCTCGTGGTTCCAGCCGAGGTTCTTGCGGGTGGCGGAAATCTCGTCGTCTCCTAAAGCCGCCCCGTGGATGCCGGCGGTGTTGGCTTTGTTAGGGGAGCCGTAGCCGATGGTGGTCGTCACCTTAATAAAGGAGGGCTTGTCAGTTACCGACTTGGCGGTTTCAATGGCGCGGGCGATCGCATCTAGGTCGTCGTTGCCGTTCTCCACATGCTGCACATGCCAACCATAGGCCTCAAACCGCTTGGCCACATCTTCTGTGAAGGAGATGTCAGTGGAGCCGTCAATAGAGATGTGATTGTCGTCGTATAGGGCAATCAGCTTGCCCAGACCCAGGTGACCGCCCAAAGAGCAGGCTTCACCGGATACCCCCTCCATGTTGCAGCCGTCCCCCAGAATCGCGTAGGTGTAGTGATCTACTAGGGTGGCGTCGGGCTTATTGAACTTGGCCGCCAGATGGGCTTCCGCCATCGCTAGACCCACCGCGTTGGCGATGCCTTGCCCCAGAGGCCCGGTGGTCACTTCCACGCCCGGGGTTTCGAAGTTCTCGGGGTGGCCCGGCGTACGGGATCCCCACTGGCGGAACTGCTTGATCTCCTCCATGGGGACGCTGTCGTAACCCGTCAGGTGCAGCAGTGCGTATTGGAGCATGCAGCCGTGGCCCGCTGAGAGCACAAAGCGATCGCGGTTGAACCAGCCCGGATTTTTGGGGTTGAACCGCATGAACTTATCCCACAGCACAAAGGCCATGGGAGCGGCACCCATTGGTAGGCCAGGGTGGCCTGATTTCGCCTTCTCAACCGCATCGATAGCCAGAAAACGAATTGCGTTGATGCAGAGCTCGTCTAGAGATTGGGTGACGGCAACCATAATCCTCCCGGTTTAGAACATGTAGTGAAATGGCAATCGGAGCGTTTCTAGATACTCCTGTATCGGTTTGGCGCTTCGGCGGTGGCGGTTCCGACTGCTCTGCATCTGTAACCCGTTAATGTCGAGCATGAACATCGTACAGGCCGCATGCCCCCACCCTGTCGCGCGTAAGCCAGAGCAAACCAAAATACAGTAAGCAACTATACCTAGATAGCTCCTATTTAATAAGTTTATAACTTAATGGGTAGGAACTCTATATTTCCAATCACCTAATCCGCCTCAGCCGCGAATGCCTCTACGCTATGGCGCTGCGCCAATCCTCGTAAGCCGATGCTTCGCCAGAATCAGAGATTTGGGTTATGTAGGTTTGATGCCCTACTAATCGTCGTAGCGGGTAAAGGCGAGGGTGATATTGTGCCCGCCAAAGCCGAAGGAGTTGGACAGCGCCGCTTTGACCGGCATTTCCCGCGATTGGTTGGGTATGTAGTCTAGGTCGCACTTAGGGTCGGGCGTCTCAAGGTTGATGGTAGGGGGAACCCGGCCTTTGGTCAGGGCCATGGCCACCGCCACTGCCTCAATCCCCCCCGAGCCCCCCAGCAGGTGGCCCGTCATGGATTTCGTTGAGCTGATGGCAACCTTATTGGCATGCTCCCCCAAAACGGTTTTAATCGCCGCCGTCTCCGTCGAGTCGTTGGCGGGGGTGCTGGTGCCGTGGGCGTTGATGTAGTCCACCGCGTCAGCCGTCAGACCACCGTCTTTGAGGGCAAGCTGCATCGCCCGGGCTGCGCCGGTTCCCCCTGGTGGTGGGGAGGTCATGTGGTAGGCATCGCAGGTCATACCGTAACCCACAATTTCGCCATAAATGCTTGCGCCTCGGCTCAAGGCATGGTCTAGGGTCTCCAAGATCAAAATACCGGCCCCTTCCCCCATGACAAACCCGTCTCGGTTGAGGTCAAAGGGGCGAGAGGCATGGCCTGGGTCATCGTTGCGGCTGGTGGATAGCGCCTTGGCCGAAGCGAACCCAGCGTAGGACAGGGGCGTAATCGCCGCTTCGGTACCGCCGCAAATCATGGCTTGGGCATCGCCGCGCTGAATAATGCGAAACGCATCCCCAATGGCGTTAGAGCCGGCAGCGCAGGCGGTCACGGTGCAGGAGTTGGGGCCTTTGGCACCGATGTGAATGGCCGTTAGCCCCGCCGCCATGTTGGCAATCATGGTGGGAATCATAAACGGGCTACAGCGGTCTGGCCCGCGCTTGAGCAGCACCTCGTGCTGGTTCTCCAAAACGCTGAGTCCCCCGATGCCGGTGCCAATCATCACCCCCACCTGCTCGGCGTTCAGGTCAGTCACCTCTAGCTTGGCGTCTTCTAGGGCCTGCTTGCTGGCGGCGATCGCAAATTGAGAGAAGCGGTCCATGCGCTTGGCCTCTTTGCGATCCATACATAGCAGTGGATCAAAGCCCTTGACTTCCCCAGCAATCTGACAGGCATGCTGAGAGGCATCAAAGTGGGTAATCTTGTCGATGCCGTTACGCCCCTCCACCAGCCCCTGCCAATAGTCGGCTAGTGTATTACCGATTGGGGTGACGGCACCTAATCCCGTGATTACGACACGCTTATTGGCAGAATCAGGATTAACCATAATTGGAACGGGGAAAACTTATCGTATTTAAGGCCGGCATTCAAAGGGGTGGCTACGCGTTAGCTGTGCCGAAGCATGAGCTGTGCCGAGAAGTAAAAAAATGATGTGGCGAAAAAGCGATAGTACGCCGTGCTGCCTAGATGCCTTGAGCAACCCTACAGCACCGAGACAGCGGGGTTGGCCTACGCGCTCGCTTTTTCGTTGATATAGTCGACCGCGGCTTGTACTGTTGCGATATTTTCTGCGGCTTCGTCGGGAATTTCGATATCAAACTCTTCCTCCAGAGCCATTACCAGCTCTACCGTATCCAAAGAGTCTGCGCCGAGGTCATTAGCGAAGCTAGACTCAGGCTTGACTTCAGCCTCCTCAACGCCTAGCTGCTCGCACACAATCTGCTGAACTTTGTCAAAAACCGTACTCTGATCCATTACATTGTCTCGTCTTAACTATCGGCAGATATCATTAAACCATCCCGCCGGACCCTCGCACTAGTGAGAATGCGTGAAAAACGGGGGGAGCATATCGCTGAATTGCCCTGTCTATAAGACTCGGCGCTGCTCTGCGCCGCACCTCAGCAAGGCGATCGCCCCCGGGATTTGTCACTAGTCTTAATTGAAGTTAATGGCTGCAATAACACTTTGAAAGTCCCCAGCACCGAGCCTTTCAGCACCGACATCTAGCAAAGGACAAATTTTGGCAGAGGAAGAGGGTGGTAAATCGGAAATTGCGTAGTACACTTGTACCACGCCGCAATCTTGTACCATCCCGAAACCAGAGGACATCCCTCCATGCAGACCACTCAATCCCAGGTTCAGCACCTTCAGGCTAGACTGCAAAGTCTTGGACAACAGCGCCAGCAAACCCGTCAGTCCACTACAACCCTACAGACAGCCCAGTCGACGCCGGACATGTCCGCTTCCAAGGCTACCGCCAGCTCACCTGAGCTGCCGCCGACTCGCCTAGTTTCGCTGCCGGCCCTGCGGTCCGAAGCGGCTTCGCCGCCCAACAAAGGCATTCTAAAGACCCGAAATTCCCCCGCTGGCCACGGCCTCCCGTCCGATATATCACTGCCCGAGCCATGGCAACAGCCTAGCTTAACGCCAGCGGCGGTTGCTGCGCCGCCCCCTCCCCAACCGGGCTCAGTCCAGGCATTTGCACCCCAATCCGGCTTTGAAGGGATGTCGGCGGCAGCGTCCCTAAAAGCAGCCCCAGCAACAGGCCTGTTCAGCGGCTCTGCCCACGCTAGGCCCCAGGAGGTGATGAGTAGGGAGGCGATTAATCAGGAGATAGCTCGCACGCTGCTAGAGCCACCCTCAGAACCTATAGCCTATGCTGAGACGTCAACGTCTCCTGAGGAGGCAGCGCAGCTTGCCGACGCGCTTCGCCAGCGCCGCGCCCATGGTCAGCAGCAGGCAGGTCTACAAACCGGCTCTGATTATGTCGTCGGTTGGGCCAAGCGCCTAAGACGCTCGTTAACCTATCCCCTAAAATCACAGTCGCCGGCCCGCCCCACGGGTGGCGTTTCTGCAGATGAAAGTTCTTCCGCTGACCTACTCGGCGATATCACGCTCCAAGATGCCATGCTGTGGATCGCGGCCTCCGCGGCGGTTAGGGTTGGCCTTGACCTGCTGCTGTTGACCTATAGCGGGCTGTGGCTTCCCGTGATGGCCCTGATCGTAGCCCCAGCAGCGATCGCCATTTACCGCACGATGGTGAACCCTCAGACGGGATTTGCGCTGGGGCGGCAGCTTTTGCTAATTATGATTGGTCTGCTTTTAGGCGGGCGAATGCTGTAAGCGGTAAGCGGTGCCCTATTAAATGATGCCCCTGTTGCCACAGCCATTGCCGCCAGCCGCTGCCGTTACCAAGGCCTTTAACTATGCGCTGGTTTAATTTGCGTTCTGCCGTGCCCCGCTGCCTCGGGGGTTGCCTTGGTGTTGGGCTTTTAGGGGTAGCCGGTTTAGGAGCTTTGCGGCATCGGCATGGCCAGGCGGCTCATCCCGATGCTCAGCAAGCGGTTGCTCAACAAACCGTAGCTCAGCAAACGGCACTCCCTACAGAAGGGCTGCGCTACCGTGCCCAGAATCTGGAGCGGGCTACGGCCCATGTGGTCACCGTCCCGCCGGCCTACAAGGTTACAGTGGCGATCGCCGACGAGACCACTGACGCTCTTACCCCCGTCGCCGCCATTGCCCAAAGCCAGGGAGCGATCGCCGCGCTGAATGCTGGCTTCTTTGACCCTCAAAATGGGCAGACAACCTCCTACATCACCATCGACGGTGAACTCATCGCCGACCCACGGGACAATGGGCGACTGATGGACAATCCGGATTTGCTGCCCTACCGAGAGCAAATTCTCAACCGATCGGAGTTCCGGCGCTATCGCTGTAGTGGGCTTGACAGGGAAGACTCTCACTTTCGCTATGGCATTGCCCCCCACAGTAGCCCCCCGCCCTGCGGCTGCCATATCGTGGACGTGGTGGGCGGTGGACCGAGCCTGCTGCCCCTGACCTCAGAAGCCGAAGGCTTTGTGGCCGAGGTGGACGGTGCGCGCATCCGCGACGCGTTGGGAGAGACCCAGCCCAATGCCCGCAGCGCGGTGGGTATTACGCCAGAGGGGGAGGTGCTGCTGGTGGCTGTGGAGCAGCGCCCCGAATTGGACAGGTCTGGCGTCTCCCTGCCGGAACTAGCTGATCTGATGCGATCGCTGGGTGCACAGACGGCCCTCAACCTAGACGGCGGCAGCTCTACCACTCTCTATTACCAAGGACAAACCTATGCTGGCCGCTGGGTGGAAGGTGCCCCTGTGGAGCGCCCGGTGAAGTCGGCGCTGGTGGTCATGGACGGTGCTACAGCAGCGCCATAGCGTCAGGAACTCCAGCGTCAGCAATTTCGGCGGGCGCAGCTTGGGCGCTAATCCAGGCATTCTCCAAGTTGTTGAGGTATACCAGCGGGGCGGTTTGGGTAGCAATGGGCCGGGCTGAGAGCGGAATATCTGCCTGGGAGCCGCGAGAGCCAGAGTCGTGAGCGCCACGATGGGAGATAGGCCCCATCTGCTCGCACGGCTCAGGGGATGGGAGGAGATGATTGGCAGGGGTGCTGTACTCCAGAGCGCTGTATTCTGGGGTGCTGTACTCGGAAGTGCTATATTCCGGGGTGCTGTACGCTGGGGCGTTGTACTCTGAAGCGCTATATTCTGCGGCACTGGGGGAAGGAAGCGTCAGCGATCGCCCTTGGATGATAGCGGCAGTATGGGGCTCGAACTTGGTAATTAGCTGACTTTCCCACCGCTGGTATGGCTGTAGGGACGAGCTTTTGAGCAGCGCTGTTGTTGTGCTGTCGGGCAGTGGCCATGGCGTGGCGCTGGGTGGCGGTGCGATTGGGGGCGCGGGCGGCGCAGCCAAAGCGGCTAATGTCCAAACGGCGGTACTCAAAGACATGTTTAATAAACCTCGTCTACAGCGTTTGAAAGGCGTTATGGTAGGCACCACAAGGCTTTGCGCGTGCTGCACGCCACTTAGCCCTGCAGCACGCCACTTCATCACCAGGATTGTCCTGAGCAAAGTGGCCAAAGCTATGGCCACCGTCACATTAATTTGTGCATGGTGGCGCGTCACTTGGCTCCGTAACGATGCGCTTAGTGCCAAAACTGTCCCAAGCAAAGCGACCAAAGCTATGTGAATAGCTCAATAGTCTACGGCGGCCAAAACCTTCACCCCATCTTCGGATCTATACAGGCGAGCGGCAGGGTTTCAGGGCAGGGCTTTATGAACCTCAGGCAATTTTTCACTAAGCTTGAGTAAATTCAGCTCCCCCCATAGGCCCCCATCGGCTCGCGAATAAACCGGATGTACAGGTGCTTGATGGTGGAGCGCAGTACCCGAGGCACGCCAAAGTCGATGGGGTGCATGTGTTCCGGGAGCTTCCAGCCCTCGATGCGCAGCGCCTGTGGCGACTCAAGGGGAAAGACAATGTTTTCTAGCGCAGGGCACAGTCCCATCGCCTGGGACGCCGCAATCGTCGGCACCGCCGCCGGATCCACCTGCAAAATCTCTACCAGGGCCCGGTCTAGGGCAAAGGGGTTCTGCGCCGCCGCCAGCACCCCCAGTTCTCGGGGCGTACCGCCGCTGGGCCCGTTGCCTTCGTGGCCAATAATTCCGTCAGCAATGGTCAAATCGGGGGCAATCGCCTTGGCGGTCTCCACCAGCATACGGGCAAAGCGGGGCTTGTCTTTTCCGGCTTCCAGGTGCCACCAGGCTTTCATCTTGCCGGGGACGCAGCCGAACAGATTCTTCACCCCCAGGGTCAAGGTAAGTTGGCTGTGGGACTTCACTTTGGGCAAGTTAATAATCACGTCCGCTCCCATGGCCTGCTTACTCAGCCGCAGGTGGCCAAATTCCTCGCTCCCCGTCCGGCAGCGCTGGCCGCTGAACTCCACTACAGGCACCCCCAAAGCCTCCAGCATCGGCAGGTAGCCATTGGCCTCAGCCACCCCCCGAGCACTGCCAAAGGCGGGGCTGTCACCTAAAAAGGGCTCCCCTCCTGCTTCTAGAACGAGCTGAGCGACTGCCGCTACCAGTTCGGGGCGGGTGGTGCATTCGTGGGTGGGGCGGGCTCCAGTGAGCAAATTGGGCTTCAGCAAGACGCGATCGCCCGGTTTAACGAATGCCGTCATTCCCCCCAGCGGCGATAGGAGAGTGCGCAGCTTTTCAGTAAGGCCATCGTAGTGGGTGGCGCACAGTAGGCTAACGGTAGGCGGGGTAGATGAGGACATAGCTTGAAGTAAGGCTAATCGTCAGGAAGGGCAAAAATTTTACGGCCCTGGCGCAGCGCGGTGGCCCGGTCTACGTTACCGAGGACGCTGTCACCCTGCAGATGGGGCACGCCTGGCCTGACTTCAATTTTAATCACGTTGCTTAAGTTGAGCATCACGGTTTGCTCCGCCAGGTGCAAAATCCACCAGGGCTGCTGCAGCATCTCGGGTATCCGCGCCGCGAACCGCTGGGTCTGTCCACCCCCCGGTGCCGCTACAGAGTCATAGATGGTGTAGGACTCGTTGCGGCCATCAAGGAAGTAGACGGTGATTTCGGTGCAGTGGTCAACCTCGGCCATGGCATGAAAACCGCTGAAGAAAGGGAACTGTGCTTAGACTGAAGATAGGTCTACCACCAGTTAATCACCTATGGGACTCATCCACGGCGTAGACGCGCCTCACGCGCTGGTTGTCGGCGCGAGCCAAGGCATCGGGCTAGGGTTTGTGAAAACGCTACTGGCCGACGCCACCGTAGCGCGGCTCTACGCCACCTACCGCAGCCCAGACACTGCGGCAGAGCTTCTGAACTTGGCGGCGCAGCAGCCCCGCCTCACCACAGTGCAGATGGATTTGACGGATGAGGCTCAGGTGTCCCAAGGGCTGGCCGCCATCAGCGCCGCTAGCCCCCGGCTGCACCTAGTCATCAACAGCGTTGGGATGCTGCACACCGATAGCCAGCAGCCGGAGAAGAGCCTGCGCCAAATCAACTTGGACAACCTCACCCATTATTTCCAGGTGAACAGCATCAGCGCCATATTGCTGATTAAGCACCTGCAGCCCCTGCTGCGCCACGGCGATCGCTCAGTGGTGGCTACCATCTCCGCCAAGGTAGGCAGTATCGGCGATAACCGGCTGGGGGGCTGGTACGGCTACCGAGCCTCTAAAGCGGCGCTGAACATGCTGATTCGCACCGCCGCCATTGAGTACGGTCGCCGTGCACCCCAAGCCATTTTGGTGGCCTTGCACCCAGGGACCACCGATACCCGGCTGTCTGAACCGTTTCAGCGCAATGTGCCACCAGGTAAGCTGTTTCCCGTCGAGAAGACGGTGGGACTACTGCTGGAGGTGATTCGAGGACTGCAGCCTGAAGATAGCGGCGAATTTTTCTCCTGGGACGGAAGTCGCTTGCCCTGGTAGGTGGATGGCCACAAGTCAGCGGCCACCTGAAAATTAGTCGCAGATTAAATTGTTTTTATTTAATCATAAACTTATTTGCCATTAATTTCTTATCCAGATAACTAGCTTAAGTTTTCATATAACGATTTTTGCTATCGAGCGTATTTAACCGTGTGAGGAAAACTGAATGACATTTAGTCTTTTACGGGGTAGTATTCTAACTGCCTCGGCAGCTTTTGGCACCCTTTTATTGACCTCTGAAGCGATCGCCAACCCCAGCGTAGGGGATACTCTAGCAGGCATCTCAGCCTATGAGGCGGGGGAGCGTGACGCGCAATCTCAAGTCACCTCTGTTTCCCAATTGTCCGATGTTCAACCTACCGATTGGGCATTTCAAGCACTACAAAACCTTATCTCTCGCTATGGCTGCATCGCGGGTTACCCCGACGGCACCTTCCGCGGCTTCACCGCTATGAGCCGCTATGAATTCGCTGCTGGGTTGAACGCTTGCTTGAACAACATCACCGCTAACCTAGATCAGATTCAGCTTAACCAGCAGGATATCGCGACGCTAAACCGCCTCCAGCAGCAGTTTGCCGACGATTTGGCATCGCTGCGTGGCCGTGTAGATACGTTGGAGGCCCGCACTGCTGAGCTAGAGGCCAATCAGTTCTCTACCACGACAAAGCTGAACGGGGTGGTGATTTTTGCCCAAGAGTTTGCCATTGATGAGGATGAGTCATTCGACAACCAGGCCACTTTTGGCTACCGGGCACGGCTTAATTTTGACACGAGCTTTACCGGCGAAGACCGCCTGAGGACCCGCCTGCAGGCCATCGATCTGCCCGAGTTTGAAGGTGACCCACTCGGTCGCGCCATCTCCGATGGCGAAGATGGGGGCAGCTTTGACTTAGACCAGCTTGCCTACACCTTTCCCCTAGGACCTGCCGAAATCACCGTAGCCGCAAACCGGTTTGACATCGACGACTTTGTGTCTAGCACCATCAGCCCCCTAGACAACACTGACCTCGGTACCATCTCTGACTTTGGCTTCCCGCAGCAGTACCTGCTGGCGGCACCAAGCGATGCGGGCTTGGGCGTGAACTTTGCCATCAATGATGTCTTGACGTTAGATGTGGCCTATTCAGCGGGTGACCCGGCATCACCTGAATCGGGCAGTGGCCTATTTAATGGCTCCTACAGCGCCTTAGGACAACTCAACGCCTTGGGTCTGTTCGATGGTCTGCTCGATGCCGCCTTTACCTATATCAATGCCTATGACCCCAGCGGCGATTTTCGCTTCAGCGCCGGCGATGGGCCTACGGTGGGCAACACCTATGCAGGTCAATTTAACCTGCGCTTGCTGGACGGCACTCTGGAGGTTGGGGGAGGGGTCGGCTTCTCTGACATTGAGGGGGTTGGTGCCGGTGAAGACTTCGACATTTGGACCTATCAAGGGACTCTGGCGGT
>JBCCAG010000562.1:0-3322 GCA_039814955.1 Cyanobacteria bacterium P01_A01_bin.135 | reverse complement strand
TCGGGCGCTAGAGGCCGAAAACCATCTTCTGCGGCAGACAGCAGACCAGCCGAACCTTGCTGCTGCGTCAGGGATTAATCGAGTGGCCCTGCGCGATCGCCTTTTAGAGGCCTCGGCCCAAACCGTCAGCGCCCTGCTCACGGTCGAAGATTTTGACGAGGCAATTGATACAGCCCTGCAGACTTTATGCCGGGCCCTTGGCTGCAATCAAGCGGTGATTGTCGAATTTACTGACACCGAGGCCTCCCCCTGGCCCCATTGGCAAATACTTTATAAGTGGTCCGCTGCCGACGGGCCCTGGGTATTTCCCCACCCCTCTGGGGCGGCAGGGGACCATGTCGGCATCGAGGCCATCTACGCGCGCCTCTGTGAGGGAGAAATCTTTAGCACAACGCCCCAGGCTTTAATCCCCGAGCCCTTACGCAGCCAGCAGCGCCCTGAGCATGACGCAGCCCTTCATCATGTGCCCGTCATGATGGGCGATCGACCCTGGGGCGTTATGGGATTTGACGATTGTGATGCCTTCAGAGATTTGAGTGCGGCGGAGCTATCGATGCTGAGTGTGGCGGCAATCTGTCTAGGTAGCGCCATTACCCGACAGCGAACCCAGCAGGCCCTACAGGGCGCTGAGCAGGCAGCGGCGGCTAAACAGCAAGCAGCCGAACTAGCCAAAGCGAATGGATTGCTGCGCAGTAGCCTCAGCCGTCTTTCTACAGAACCTAACCTTACCGATGTGCTAGGGCAGCTTTTGGTTGAACTGGTGGAGTATGCTGGAGCCGCCGTCGGTCACATCTTTATCCATGACGCCCTTCAAGATACCCTGACCCTTAAAGTTCGCTGCCGGGATGGGCAAGCTTTCTGGTCCCCGGCCTCAGATGAACCTACTGTATTTCAATCGCCAATCCCAACTGCCGTAACGCCTATCTTCCCTGACCTCTGCCGCCAGCCGCGACTGGCTGTCTTGAACAAGCAAGACTTCAAGGGCCAGATGTGGCCGGGTGTTTTAGAGTGGTTTGAGGCCAAGGGCTACCACGGCACCTGTAGCCATGTTTTGTTGGTGGGCGATCGCCCCTTGGGCATGCTGGCGATGGCGTTTAAAGAATTAGTTGTTTTTCAGTCAGTGGAAGAAGAGCTGGTCTTATCGCTTACCCAGCAGTTGGCCCTGGTCATTCAGCTCACCCAGCTGAGCGATGCCGACAAGCAGCGGGCGATCGCCCATGAGCGGGAGAACGAGCGCAACCGCGTCGCGCAGGAGGTCCATGACACCCTAGCCCAGAGCTTTACTGGTGTCCTGATGCAGCTTGAGGTAGTCAGGCGAAAAATTGATTTGGCGCAGCTCTCTGTAGCGCAGACCCATGTGGCCCAAGCCCGCAGCCTTGCCCAAACCGGGCTGCAGGAAGCGCGGCGGTCGGTGCGAGCCCTACGGCCAGCGCCTTTGATTGCTCAGGACCTGCCCCATGCGCTCCGTCAGCTTGCTCAGCAGATGACGGGAGACAGCGATATTCAAATTCGTGCTGAAACTCGCGGCGCGAATTTTTCCCTCCCTACGGCTATTGAAAACAATTTGCTCCGTATCGCCCAGGAAGCGCTGACCAATGCGCTGCGCCATGCTGCGCCCCAAAACGTCTATCTGCAGCTGCATTTCGTCCCCAGCATTGTCCAACTGCGCGTTCACGACGATGGGACTGGCTTCAATCCCCAATCTCAGACGAGTGGAGGGTTCGGGCTTTGGGGAATGCAGGAGCGCACTCGCAGCATTGGCGGCGAGTTTGAGCTGACGAGCGACGTCGGAAAGGGGACCGAGATTGCCGTCACCGTTCCCCTACCCACCGACTTCTAGATTGCGCCAATGACCCATGCTGTACCGATTCGTATCCTGCTTGCCGAGGACCATGCTGTTGTTCGTCAAGGCTTGGCGTCAATCTTGGAGGATGAAACTGACATGACGGTGGTGGCCCAAGCTCAGGATGGTCAACAGGCTGAAGCGCGGTCTAGTTCACCTGGCATAGCCCACCTCCACAGCTTGTACTAACAAACTGTCCTTTAGGACAGGGGCTGACCTGGCCCTTAGTCACGGGGCAAGACCGGCCCAACGCCCAGCTATAGGTAGGGCGATTTTCTGTAGCTTGGTAGGTGCATGCTCTGAAATTTGTCTGTACCTAAAGATGGAAGACCCAGAAAGACGAGTCGTTGTCACCATTCGAGTATCTCAGTCCGCCGCCGCGGCAGCTAGGACACTAGCCAGCTCTGAGAATAAAACCATCAGCGAGGTAGTCGAGGAGGCGCTTCTCAAGACGGAAGCGGAGCGCTTGGATAACCAAGCTTAAGGTTTGTTGACCACTGCCACAACTACGGTGGGGCTAACCCCTTTAGCGACGAAAGGAGGGGAGCTAGGAGAAATGTTAAGAAATATGTCATAGTAAGGGGAGCGAGTGCCCTCCTCCCCGCCGGATAAGCGCTCACTCACTTAAGCAAGGCAATATCCTATGACACCTTCCAACATCGTCTCCGATAGCCCCGTAACAACGAGCCAGCTCTTGGAGCGGGTCAAGCGTCAGGCTGGTCTGGAAGACCTGTACGACGCTAGAGACATCGCCGAGGTGGTGTTTCGCACCCTGCGAGATATGATGACCACTGAAGCATCTGACCGCGTAGCCGCTGAGCTAGAGGGCAAGACCCTCTCCACCGGGGACGGCACCCCCGATAGCCTCGCTAGCATTTGGAAAGACACTAACCTGCTCGTCCGGCTGCTGAGCCGCATTCGCCCGCCTCTCACTATCGACACCGACACCTTCTTGTTCCGCATCAGCCAGGAAGCCGGGCTCTCCCGCGGCGTTAGCCCAGAAGAAGCCACCGAGGCCGTGTTTTCCGCCCTTAAGTGTGAGCTCTCCAGCGATCGCCAGCAGGATATTGCTGCCGCCCTACCGCAGCCGCTGCGCCAGGCTTGGCTCGCGGCCTAGCGCTCCCTAATGAACCCAATGAAAAAGCTGCTGCAGTGTTTCGTCCGCAGCAGCTTTTTCATTGAGGAAACAAACAACTTGAAGGTGCTATGGCACTCAAATCGTGCCCACGCTGGAAGTCAGCCGGTTAGCGGAAGCCGACCGAAGCTTGCCACACGAACGCCAGCAGCAGGAAGAAGACGGGAATGATGGGCAGGACATCCACTAGGGGATCAAAAACTTGGTAGGCTTCGGGCAATTCTGCAAGTAGGGTTGGGAGGAGAGACATCCGACAGACCTCAAATGTAACGCTGACTTTCGTAATTTATCGGTATTTTAACATGGGTAGGCCCGCCGCAAGCAGCCCTCTCTAGGTTATAGGC
>JBCCAG010000448.1:0-4006 GCA_039814955.1 Cyanobacteria bacterium P01_A01_bin.135 | reverse complement strand
CTTGCGCAGCCGCACGGCGTAGCGACTGCTGCCAATGATGCCCCGCCGCACCTTGGGCACGAGGTAGGGCCGCAGCTCGGCCTGGCGGGTCTGCTCTTGAGCTAGCTGGTCGGCCATCTGCCGCAGTTCGCTGGCCAGCTGCTGGGAGAAGGTGCGGCTGATGATGGGATGGGCGTCTACCAACTCTAAGAACGCGGCGCGGGGAATCTGCCACAGCTCGCAGTCTGACAGGGTGATGGTGGTGTGCTCGGCGGGCTGGCCTAAGAGCAGCTCTTGCAAGTAGAGCACTGTGCCGGGGAGGAGGCTGATGGTCTCGGCGGCGGTGTCGGCTTGGGTGCGGTAGCGCTCCATGCGGCCTTGACGCAGGAAGTAGAGGGCGGGGGGTTGGGTGTCTTCTAGGACCAGCCGCCGGTTTTCTTGAACGGTGATGGGTTCAATGCGGGCAGCGATCGCCTGCAAAACCTCATTGGGGAGGGCGCTGAGGCTGGTGTTTTCCTGTAGCCATTGGGTGCGATCGCTGGTATCCATGGTGCTGCCCCCCGGTATCGCTGGTTATGTCACACTTTTCCTCCATGCTAGCGGGGTGGGGTGGGGGCGCTGCTGGGTTGTTGATAGTTCGACACGATGGGTTTTTATCGGATGCGTTTTAATAAAATCATCCCCCTCTTCTCTCTACTGCATGGTTCCTGAATCGCCTAATCCTGACGTCCTGCAAAAAACAACTGAGCGGGTCGCCCGCTTTATTCAGTGGGTAGTGGAGCTATTCCGTCGCCGCGACTGGTTCATGCTGCTGGTGCTGCTGGGAGTAAGCTTGGCGATCGCCGGGGGATTCTTGCGCGATCGCATCAATGAGGTGTTTTTCATCGACGGTGGGCAGGGCCCGTTTTGGGCCAGCTTTTGGACTGGGGTGATATTGCTGTTTGTGGGGGCGTTCGCGGTGGCGCTGGCGACGATGCCGCGCCAGATGCAAGCCACAGCAGCAGATATGGCGGAGCGCAAAGCCATCAAGGGACTGCGCCCCTTTGCGAAAGAAGACGCTGAGGTGTTTAGCCGTCTGCAGCGGGAGCGGAGTCTGCGGGAATGCTGCGAGGCGGTGACCAGTGAGGGCTATAAGTTTGGTATTTTGCTGGGGGAGTCGGGCTGCGGGAAGACGTCGTTTTTGCAGGCGGGGCTGTGGCCGAGGCTGCTGCAGCCGGAGAGTAGCCACCGTGGGGTGTATGTGCGCTTTTCAGACCAGGAGCCGCTGGGGACGATTGGCAAGGCAGTGGCGGAGCAGTTGGAAATTCCGCCGGAGTGGCTGCAAGATTTGACCTTTGAGAAGCTGCTGGCCCAAGCAGTGGAAGCGGCAGGGAAGCCAGTGGTACTACTATTGGACCAGTTTGAGCAGTTCTTTGTCCACAACCCGCGCCAGGAGGACCGCAAAGCGTTTACCAAAGCGCTAACAGGCTGGTACGGCAACCCGAGCCTAGACCGGGTGAAGCTGGTCGTCTCGATTCGGGCGGATTTGCTCCATGAGCTGTATGAGCTACAAAGGGCGCTGCAGTATGACCTGGGACCACGGGACTGCTTTAAGCTAGAGCGCTTTAGCCCGGATGAGGCGGCACGAGTGCTAGGAGTGATTGCGGAGACGGAGCGGCTGGAATGTGACCCGCGCTTTGTGGCGGAACTGGCGGAGCAGGAGCTGGCCCACCGGGATACGGGCACGATTTCGCCGGTGGATGTGCAGATTTTGGCCTGGATGATTGAGCGGCAGAAGGATGATGAGCTGCGGGCCTTTAACCGGGCGGCGTTTCAGAAGTTTGGTGGGGTAGAGGGGCTGCTGACGCGGTTTTTAGACCGGACGCTGGAGACGCGGGTATTGCCGGCGCAGCGGCTGGCGGCGGTGAAGGTGCTGCTGGCGCTGACGGATTTGGACCGGCAGGTGCGGGCAGGGGTGCTGACGGTAGCGGAGCTACAGCGCAAGGTGAGCGGCACGGCGAAGCTGGAGGAGGTGACGGAAGCGGTGGCTTGGCTATCGCGGGGGGATGTGCGGCTGATTACGCCCCAAGATAAGGGCGGGGAACTAGGGTATGAGCTGGCGCACGAGCGGCTGATTCCGGCGCTGATGCGGGTGGCGGGGAAGGAGCTGACGGAGGCGGATAAGGCGAACCAACTGCTGGAGCGGCGGGTGAATGAGTGGTTGGGAAATGGGCGATCGCGGCGGTATTTGTTGGGATGGCGGGAGCTGTGGAGCATTTGGCGGCAGTGGCCTTATTTGGTGTGGGGGGCGAAGCGGCGGCAGAAGGAAGCGTTGATTCGGGTGAGTCAGCGGCGAGCGAGTTGGGTTTTGGGTGGGCTGGCTGCGATCGTTTTGGTTGTAGGGGCTGGGTATGGGTATCTGAACTTTACAGTGCCGGGACAAATTCAGTGGGTGCGATGGGAGTTGGCGCGAGGGATGGCGGGGAATAGCGTTAGCCCTGAGGTGAAGGCTGAGGTTGCCACTGCCCTGATAGAAGACGGTCAATGGGGTAGAGGACTTGACTTAATTGACAAAGCCATTGAGAGCCGAAGTACTAGAGCTAGCGCTGTTCAAAGTGTTTCTCAAATCGCTGTCGAGCTTAAAAGCCCAGTGCTTCTACAGCAGGCGTTCAGCGTTATCGATAACATCGATGACTCCAGCTCCAAATGCATTGCGTTGAGTATCCTCGCCAACGCATACAAGAAAATAGATGACGGTCAGCAGGCGGTAAGCGTGCTTAAAGACGCACTACAGGCTACTAGTGATATCGATGACCCTATCTCTAAATCCCTTGCGTTGAGTGCCATCGCCAACATATATGGACAGATAAAGGACAGTCAGCAGGCGGTGAATGTGCTCAAAGATGCGCTACAGATCACTAGCGATATCAATGACCCTATCTCAAGAGCCGATGCGTTGAGTGATATTGCCAAGGCTGCTGGACAGATAGAGGATAGCCAGCAGGCGGCGAACGTGCTCGGAAATGCACTACGGGTTACTGGGAATACTGATGATCCTATCTCAAGCTCCCGTGCATTGAGTGCCATTGCTAGCGCTGCTGTACAGATAGGAGATAGCCAGCAAGCGGCGAATGTGCTCAAAGATGTGTTACAGGTTGCTGGTGATATCGATATCGATGACTACGGCTCTAATTTCAGTGCGCTGCCTAACATTGCCAGCGCTGCTGGACAGATAAGAAATAGCCAGCAGGCGGCGAACGTTCTTGAAGACATGCTGCGGATCGCTGACAGTATTGACAGCCCTAACACCAAATCCCGTGCATTGAGTGCCGTTGCCAGCGCTGCTGGACAGATAAGAAATAGCCAGCAGGCGGCGAACGTTCTTGAAGGCATGCTGCGGATCGCTGACAGTATTGACAGCCCTGACACCAAATCCCGTGCATTGAGCGCCGTTGCCAGCGCTGCTGGACAGATAGGAAATAGCCAGCAGACGGCGAATGTGCTCGTAAATGTACTACGGATTGCTGGCGATATCGCTGACCCTAGCCATAGGCTGAGTGCGCTGAGCGGCGCTGCTAGCGCGTATGGACAGATAGAGGATAGCCAAAAGGCAGCAGACATTCTAAAAGATGTGCTACAAGCCACCAGCGACATCGATAGTGCTAGATCTAAATCTTATGCTTTAAGTGCCGTTGCCAGCGCTGCCGGTCAGATAGAAGATAGTAGACAGGTGGCAAGCATTCTAAAAGATGTACTACAAGCCACCAGTGATATCGATAGTAGTTCTAGCTCCAAATCCAGTGCATTGAGTGCCGTTGCCAGCGCTGCCGGTCAGATAGAAGATAGTAGACAGGTGACGAGCATTCTAAAAGATGTACTACAAGCCACCAGCGATATCGATAGTTTCACTAGGGCTGATTCATTGTAAGAGCTTGAAAACTTGCTCAACTTGATTGGCAAGCTGTCGCAGCACGGAGGTGAGGGATTCAGACCCGTGTAGCCTCAACAGGTTGATAGTAATCGAACGAAATACCGATGCAACCAGTAG
>JBCCAG010000569.1:0-3284 GCA_039814955.1 Cyanobacteria bacterium P01_A01_bin.135 | reverse complement strand
GCGATCGCCAATGTGGCTACGAGGCGGCGTCGTTTTGGCTTCAGGGGCTGCATCTCGTTTCCTTGATGTTGACCTGATGCGAGACCCCATGATCGTACCGATTTCTTTGGCGATCGCCTGGGCTTTTTCTAGGGTGCGGGAGCCGAAGGTGATGCTATGTCCGGCGACGGCCCAGGCCCCGCCCAGTACGCGCGACATTTGGTATCAAGTCCAATCATTAGCTCCCTGCTCTATTGAGTTCCGCTAGCGCTTCAACCCCACCTACGGCTACTGTCACGCGATCGCCGCTATAAGATAATCTCGAATGTGGCAAGATCAAAACCTAGCTCTTCATCAAGGCTCACAACAGCCCAAGCCCGCGCCATGACCCAGACCCCTTTAGACGCTCCATTTCAGCGGCTGCGAACCCTACGGACAATGCTGCTGCGCCTGCACAAAGCCCTGCTCAACTGGGAGCGTACCTTTTACGAGCAAGAGCATGGCCGCATTAAAAACAACGGCGAGTTTTTTCGCCTAGTGGTTGGCCACGAGTGGTTCGACTGGCTACGCCCCATGTCCCAATTCATCGTCCGCATCGATGAGGCTCTGAGCGCTAAGGAGCCCGCCACCTTGAGCGAAGTGAACCAGATTCTCGGAGACGCGCGATCGCTGATCAAAATGGACGAAGAGGGCAGCGGGCCGGAGCAGCGCTACTACGAAGCCATTCAGCGCAGCCCGGACATCGCCTACATGCATGCCGAGGTCTCGCAGCTCCTGCAGGACTAGGGCCTGGGCCATGGCGATCGCTATCCTCTCCTCTGACCGGGATTTACAGCCCTGGATAAAGGCGCTCAAGAGCGTTGACCCTGCCGTAGATGTGCGCCTTTGGCCAGAGGATACCCCCAAGTCTGAGGTGACCTTTGCCCTCTGCTGGCAGCAGCCCGCCGGCAGCTTGGGTGAATATCCAAATTTGCGCTGCGTCTCTTCCATGGGAGCAGGCGTGGATCACCTGCTGAGCGACCCAGCTTTACCCGCACAGGTGCCAGTGGTGCGGCTGGTGGACCCTGGTCTCGCGCAGGGCATGTTTGAGTACGTCTGCGCCGCCGCCATGGCCTACTTTCGCGAGTTCGACCGCTACCGGGCGCAGCAGCAGCAGCGGCGCTGGTGGCCGTATATTGCTCAAACGATTGAGGACACCACCATTGGGGTGATGGGTCTGGGGCAGCTAGGCCGATACGTCGCTGAAAAGCTGGTCCAGCTGGGCTTCACCGTCCGGGGCTGGTCGCGATCGCCAAAGTCTATTCCGGGCGCTGAATCTTATCACGGCGCGCCGCAGCTGGGTAACTTTTTGGCCCCGGTCAATATCCTGGTGTGCCTATTGCCCCTCACCGCCGAAACCTCCGGGATATTGAACCAATCGCTGTTTGGCCAGCTTCCTCAGGGCGCTTGCCTCATCAACGTGGCCCGGGGGGAGCATTTGGTGGAAGCGGACCTGCTGGCGGCCTTGGATCAGGGGCAGCTGCGGGGGGCCTGTTTGGATGTGTTCCGGCAAGAGCCGCTGCCGTCAGATCACCCCTTTTGGACCCACGAAAAAATCACCGTCACCCCCCACTGCTCCAGCATCACGGCCCCCCAATCCGTCGCGCTCCAGGTGGTGGAAAACTACCGGCGCATGCAGCAGGGGCAGCCGCTGATCAATCAGGTGGCGAGGGACAGAGGATATTAGAATTATGGCTTACGGCTAGCCCATCGCACATCCGCACACCCCTATCGGACAAATCCACATCCCGTACGGGCGACCGGCCGGTCGCCCCTGCGATTGGCCCACCGCATATCCGCACACCCTTATCGGATAAATCCACATTCTGTACGGGCGACCGGCTGGTCGCCCCTACGATTGGCCCATCACCTATCCAATACGCTTTAACCTGACACAACCCGAAATCATGGCAACCATCAACGACAACTACCTCAAACTCAAGGCCGGCTACCTGTTCCCTGAGATCGCCCGCCGCGTCAAAACCTTTGTGGCAGACCACCCCGACGCCGACATCATCAAGCTGGGCATCGGCGATGTCACAGAACCCCTGCCCCAGGCCTGCCGCGACGCCATGAAAGCCGCCGTGGATGAGATGGGCGATCGCGACAGCTTCCACGGCTATGGACCAGAGCAGGGCTACGGCTGGCTTAGGGAGGCGATCGCCTCCCAGGATTTCCAGTCTCGCGGCTGCGACATCGACGCCTCAGAAATCTTCGTCTCTGACGGGGCCAAGTGCGACAGCGGTAATATCCTGGATATCTTTGGCCACGACAACACCATTGCCGTCACCGACCCGGTGTACCCGGTGTATGTGGACACCAATGTGATGGCAGGCAACACCGGCCCCGCCGATGACAGCGGCAAGTACGAGGGTCTGGTGTATCTCCCCATGAGCGCCGACAACGGCTTCACCCCCGCCCTGCCCAGCCAAAACGTAGACCTCATCTACCTCTGCTTCCCCAACAACCCCACCGGTGCCACCGTCACCAAGGCAGAGCTGAAGCAGTGGGTGGACTACGCCCTGGAGAACAACGCCCTCATCCTGTTTGATGCCGCCTACGAAGCCTTCATCACCGACTCCGAACTGCCCCACTCCATCTACGAAATTGAAGGGGCGCGGCAGTGTGCCCTGGAGTTCCGCTCGTTCTCTAAAAATGCGGGCTTTACCGGCACCCGCTGTGCCTACAGCGTGGTGCCCAAAACCGTAAAGGGCAAGGCCGCCGACGGCAGCGAGGTGGACCTGCACCGGCTGTGGAACCGCCGCCAGTCCACCAAGTTCAACGGCGTCTCTTATATTGTGCAGCGGGGCGCGGAGGCGGTTTACTCTGAGGCGGGGCAGGCCCAGATTAAGGCGCTGATTGCCTTTTACCTAGAGAACGCTCGCATCGTCCGGGAAGCGCTCACCAAAATTGGCATCGATGTCTACGGCGGCGTCAACGCCCCCTACGTGTGGGTGAAGACACCCCACGGCCTGACCAGCTGGGACTTTTTTGATAAGCTGCTGCACAGCTGTAACGTAGTGGGCACGCCGGGTTCCGGGTTTGGCGCGGCGGGGGAGGGCTATTTCCGCATCTCGGCGTTTAACAGCCGCCAGAATGTGGAGGAGGCCATGGCGCGGATTGCGAAGGTGTTTGGCTAAACCTTACTGCGATCGCAGACCTTGCAAGATCTCCCACTCCTTCACCATGGCGTCAGTCCATAGCCAGTTCTGCTTCAGACTCTCCGGCTGGAAGTTTGCTGGGTCCGACTGCATCACCACCTGCTG
>JBCCAG010000047.1:0-12444 GCA_039814955.1 Cyanobacteria bacterium P01_A01_bin.135 | reverse complement strand
TCACCATCAACCAAACCGGCACCCGCAACGTGATGGAGGCGGCGATCGCCGCTGGGGTGGAGCAGGTGGTGCATTGCTCCACGGAGTCTATCCTCAAGAGCGTCAAGCGTTCAGCGCAACCGGAAGGTAAAACCGACGAAAGCGTTTCCCTGACCCTAGAAGACATGGCCGGGGCATACTGCCGGGGCAAGTTCGTCGCCGAGCAGGAGGCCTTTGCCGCCGCCAAAAAAGGCCTGCCGGTGGTGATCGTCAACCCCACCGTCCCCATCGGCCCTGGCGATCGCCGCATCACGCCCCCCACCCGAATGATGCTGGGCTTTCTCAACGGCAAGTACCCCGCCTACCTCAATAGCACCTTGAACTTGATTGACGCCCGGGACGTGGCCCTAGGGCACCTGCTGGCGGCGGAGCGAGGCATCCCTGGCGAGCGCTATATTTTGGGCAACGCCAACATTACCCTGGGAGAGCTGCTGCAGCGGTTAGAGTCGGTAACTGGCCTGCCGATGCCCAAGCGGCAGATTCCCTACTGGCTGGCCTACAGCGTCAGTGCCCTGCAGGAGGCCGTGGCCGACTACATCACCAAGTCCCCGCCCTCAGCGCCCCTCACCGGGGTAAAGCTAGCGCGATCGCCCATGACCTTTGACAACAGCAAGGCGCAGCAGCAGCTTGGCCTCAGCTTCCGCCCCCTAGAAGCATCCCTCAAAGATGCGGTGGCCGACTACCGGCAGCGGGGGCTCCTGACCCGCAGCGCTTGACCCACAGAATCAATACCGCAAGAAACGGGTGGACTCACCGCGACGGCGATCGCTACAGTACGAGGGAACCCGCAGCAGGCGTCGCGATGCAGCTTCATATCCAGGGAATTGACTCCGACCTACCATCCTCCGAAGGGGAGGATAACTTAGCACAAACCGCCGACTACCGCCGCATCGCCGAGGCGATCGCCTTTATGCGGCAGCATCACCGCAACCCGCCCTCTCTCAAGGCGGTGGCCCAGCAGGTCCACCTGAGCGAGTACCACTTTCAGCGGCTGTTTACTGCCTGGGCAGGGATTAGCCCCAAGCGGTTCGCCCAGTACCTAACGGTGGAATACGCCAAGGCTAAGATTGCCGACACGAAGAGCCTGCTAGCCCTCTCGACGGAGGCGGGGCTGTCGGGGCCGGGGCGACTCCACGACCTATTTGTCACCCTGGAGGCGATGTCGCCGGGAGAATTCAAGGCCGGTGGGGCGAGTCTCACCATCCGCTACGGCATTCACTCCACCCCCTTTGGCCCTTGCCTTTTAGCAATTACCTCGAGGGGCGTCTGCAACCTCCAGTTTGTTGAAGATACCGCGATCGCCGAGGCGGAGAATGCGCTAAAAGCCGACTGGCCCAACGCCACCCTGATCCCCGACCAGCCCGCCACCCAAGATATAAGCGATCGCATCTTCTCCGCCCCGGGCTCCTCCCCGCCGGCTGCCCCCTTGGCGCTGCATGTCAAAGGTACCAACTTCCAGGTTCAGGTGTGGCGAGCCCTGCTGCAGCTTCCCTTCGCCGGGATGACCACCTACCAAGATCTGTCCCAGTCTATTGGGCGACCGACGGCGGCGAGGGCCGTGGGCACCGCTGTGGGCCGTAATCCCGTCGGAATTATCATCCCCTGCCATCGGGTGATCCGCGCCTCGGGGGAGCTGGGGGGCTACCGCTGGGGGCTAGACCGCAAGGCCGCGGTGCTGGGCTGGGAGGCCAGTCAGCAGGCTAGCAAAGAGTCCTCTACACCGGAGCAGCCATGAAACTACGGGACGTGGCGGAACTGCTGCTGCTAGCGGCCCTGTGGGGTGGGTCGTTTCTGTTTATGCGGGTGGCGGCTCCGGCCCTAGGTCCCGTGTGGCTGATTGCCATTCGGGTACTGCTGGCAGGGGTGGCGCTGCTGCCGCTGCTGGCGCGCAAACAGCTTTTGGGCTACCTACGGCAGTACGCCGGTCCGCTGCTGGTGGTGGGTGGCCTCAATTCGGCAGCCCCGTTTTTGCTGTTTGCCTTTGCCTCTCTGTCGCTGCCCGCTGGATTCACCGCGATTTTGAATGCCACTGCCCCCCTGTTCGGTACCCTGGTAGCGACCCTGTGGCTCAAGGAGCGGCTGACGCTGGCCCAGCTTGCCGGCTTTTGCCTGGGGTTTGTCGGGGTGGTGATTTTGGTGGGCTGGCGGACTGTGGCCGTGACTCCGGCCTTTGGCATAGCGGTGGCGGGGGGGCTGCTGGCGGCGCTACTGTATGCGATCGCCGCCCCCTATATCAAGCGTGCCTTGGCCGGGGTACCAGCCCTAGTAGTGACCACCGGTAGTCAGTTGGGGGCAACGCTGCTGTTGCTGCCGCTGCTGCCGTTCACGGTACCCCAGCAGCGCCCCTCCGGGACCGTTGTGGCGGCAGTGCTGGCCCTGGCCTTGCTCTCTACGACTCTGGCCTACATCCTCTACTTCCGGCTGATTCAATCCATCGGCTCCACCCGTGCCCTAACGGTCACCTACCTGATTCCCCTGTTTGCGATGCTGTGGGGGGCGATCGCCCTTGGTGAGGCCATCACCCTATCCATGGTGGTGGGTTGCGGCCTGGTTCTGCTGGGGACGGCGATCGCTAACCGGTTGTAATTAGGGCACCGGGTTGATCGGCGTCAGCTCCTCTGTGGGAAGTGGCACGGCCCCATCGGCGTCAGCCTTCCATTCCTCTAGGGGCCGGGAGACCGCTGCCTCGAAGTTGGGGGAGACCAAATACACTGGTAGGCTTTCTTCGGCAGCCTCAGGGGACGGACCCGGGTCCATCAGGGCATAGATGAACTGGTTGCTAAAGTCATAGTCCCCCAGCACCAGAGAGCGAACCTCACCATCAGCGGTAACCTCAATTTCCGCCAAGGGGCTATCAAAGCCAAACTCACCCGCTTCATCGGGGGCAATGGCGAGCTGCTTCTCCCCCGTCTCGCTTGCCAACAGATTGAGCAAGAACACCACCGCCCCTGACTCCGCTGGGGTAACCTGCGGCTGCCGCATCTGCCAGCCATCTGCCTGGCGTTCAAAGGTCAGGGTCTGCTCCGGCCTCTGGATGGTCACTGCGTCGATGTCGGCTTCGGTAACCGACAGCAAAGACTGCGATGCAGCTTCTTCGGGTCGCCGCACCAGGGCCAGCGCCGCGATCGCCAGCAGGGCCGCGATCGCCACAAACCCGATGGTAGATCGGGCGATGGCCATCTCTAGTGCCCCTGACGGCGTTGCGCCGCCTGGCAAAACACATCGATGTACTGCCGGTGACCGCCGGGAAATACCAGGTTCAGCGTCAGCGGGTCATCTGGGTCGCGGGGGTCCCCTGGCCCCGCCGTCACCCGCAGCGCCCCGGCTACTGTATCCACGGTTAACGGGCGGCGCTTTACCTCTCCGCCGCTGCTGTCCACATACACCACCAGGTTGCCGGTGCCGAGCTGACGGCCAATGTCCTGAATGAGCTGCAGAAAGTTGCGATCGCTGCCGCCCCGCCGCGCTTTCCCATCCACCACCTGGCTGGTGACCGTATCTCCTACCCCCACCATCAGCGGCATCTGCTCGGGGTCGAACTTCTCCGCTAGGGTCAGCAGTTCACCATGGCTCTGGGGAGCGCTGCGGGCGTTAAAGCTTTCTCCCAAGGGGTACTCCCCGGTGCGCTGGTGGTAGTAGCGGTTCAGCAGGGCCAGCACCCCCGCCTCTTTGATCGCCCCCCGCAGCATAAACTGAAAGTCCGTGGTGCCCAAGCTGCCCGCCTCGGCATACCACACCACTTCGTTGCCCTGGTCATCGCGCCCCAGGTTGGGGGCAAAATGCATAAAGAAAGACTCCCCCAGCCCCTGGTCCGCCGCCGCCTGGAGTAAATCCTTCATCAATGCCGCCATTTCCCGCTGTAGGGCCAGATAAAGCTCTGGGCGATCGCTCAACAGCGACCGCAGAGTGTTGAGGTTAGCGGTGGGGGAGGCGACGTTGTCCAGCGCTGAGGCTTCAATGGCACGGGCGATCGCCCCATCGCCCAAACCGCTCTCTTGCGCCTCAAAGAACCCCTGCAGCCGCTCCTGAATGCGCTCCGGCACCGCCTTCAAGAAGGCCAGCTCCGCGTCGCTGACGCCGGGGTGGGACACATTTCCCGCTCGGGTCTGCCACTGCACCCCACCCGCAGCGAGTCCCGGCAGGTAGCCCTCGCTTGCCCCCATTGCCCGCTCAACGATGCCATTCACCCCCCGCTGGCCAATATGCTCCCCGTTGGTGAGCACGTAAAAGTGGCCGTCAAAGGCCTGGGTCGCCCGCAGATAGTTCGGATCAATGGTACGGGTCAGCGGGTCTTTGACCAGCCCCATGCAGACGCCATCCAGGTCCTGAATAATCAGCAGGTTTTCAGTGGTGGTGAGCAGGTGGGCGAAGGCCCCATGGTCTAAAGAGAAGGTTTGCTGGTGCAACGGTGTGGTAGAGGGGGTCATTGGAGTGGGCGGGCGTATTACCCAAAAGGTCCACCAGGACTATACCAAGGACGCGGCCAAAACGGGCGTAGCCCTAATGTCCCAAATCTAGTGGCCAATTCCAGTGGATCTGGAGGCTCAGGATGGCTTCTCTCAAGGCCTCTCTCGATTCAGCTCTGATAGTTACCGGCTCACGTCATAGCCAAATAGGTTGGGATCCACCACGTCGCTCAGCTCACCCAAACCGTACTCCGCCCAGCGCTGGGTCACCCGCTCTGCCACCACCGGATCCGAGGCTAGGGCCTCTCCCCAAGGATGGTCGGTTTCTGGGGCCACCTTCGTGGTGGCGTCGATGCCCATGCGCCCCCCTAAGCCCAGCTTCTCGCTGGCAAAATCCAGGGTATCAAACGGCGTTTCGGGCAAGATAAACACATCCCGCACCGGGTCCACCTTGGAGGTAATGGCCCACACCACCTGGCGCGGATCGCGGATGTTGATTTCTTTATCGACTACAATCACAAACTTGGTGTAGGTGAACTGGGGCAGCGCGCTCCAAAACGCCAGGGCCGCCCGCCGCGCCTGGCCAGGGTAGGCCTTGTCAATGGAGATCACGGCGGCTTTGTAGCTCAGGGCCTCCATGGGCAAGAAAAAGTCCACAATTTCCGACACCTGCTGCCGCAATATCGGTGTGTAGATGCGGTTCAAGGCGATCGCCATAATCGCCTCTTCCTTGGGCGGGCGACCGCTAAAGGTGGTGAGGTAGATGGGGTCGCGGCGGTGGGTCATGCAGTGGAAGCGCACTAGAGGCGAATCCTCCACGCCGCCGTAGTAGCCCATGTGGTCGCCGAAGGGGCCGTCGGGCAGCACCTCACCGGGGGTAATGGTGCCTTCCAGCACAAACTCGGATGCGGCGGGCACCTCCAAATCCACCGTCTTGCACTTGGCCAAATGTACCCCGCTGCCGCCATACAGCCCGGCAAACAGCCACTCCGACAGGTCTACCGGTATGGGAGTAGCCGCCGCCATAATAATCAGCGGGTCTACTCCCAGGGCGATCGCCACCTCCAGCTTTTTGCCCCGCTCCGCCGCCTTGCGCAGGTGACGCGCCCCGCCCCGCACCGACAGCCAATGCACCGTCATCGTATTTTTGGACTGCAGCTGCAGCCGGTACACCCCCACATTGGGGGTGCCGGTTTCCACATCCTTAGTAATCACTAGACCCAGGGTGATGATTTTGCCCGCGTCGCCGGGGTAGGGGCGAATCATGGGGATTTGATTCAGGTCTAGGGCATCTTTGACCACTACCTGGTGGCAGGGGGGCAAGAGATCCCGGGCCGGTTTGGCTTTCACCACGTCAAACAGCACCTTGCCAAACTCGATGGCTTGGCCAATCTTCTTAGGGGGCTTGGGCTGCTGCAGCATGCCCAGCTTCTTGCCCAGGGTCTCTAGCTCCTCGGGGCGCTCCATGTTCATGGCCCAGCAGGCCCGCTCCACGGTGCCCACGGTGTTGATGGCCACCTTGTAGGGGGAGCCCACCACGTTCTCAAACAGCAGGGCCGGCCCACCGGCCTGCAGCACCCGGTTAGAAATCTCGGCCATCTCTAGGTCCGGGTCAACCGGCGCGGTGATGCGATGCAGGCGATCGCGCTCTTCTAGCTGCTTGAGAAAGCCCCGGAGGTCTCTGGCCATGGCGGTGATAGAATGCGGTTAAGGAATGTTAAGTCTCTCTCTCATTAAACCGCGTTTAGCGAAGAGCTGCATAGGTGATCCCGAAGCCCCCGCTAGACTAAGACGAAATCCCGGTGGGTGAGGTTGGGGCGATTGACGAATCTAGCCAGGCCAAATTGAGCTGAGCCGCCCACCCCGTCGGCGTCAAAGAACAGCATGCCGGACTGGCGGTTGTAGATGAAGCGATCGCCGCGATCGCTGGCTCGAGCCCCAACGGTGAAATAGGCCCGTCCTAAAATACCCTTCCGCAGGGGTAACCGAAAGGCATCGCGTTTAATGACAAGCGAATCTTTAGCGGTATTGAAATCTAGCAGGCTGTCAACGGCCCTATCCAGGCTGCCAAAGTAGAAGACATCTTGCCCGGATCCCCCTCTCAAGATATTCTGGCCGCTGCCACCGTTGAGAAAGTCCTTCCCCTGGTTACCAATCAGATGATCATTGCCGAGGCCACCCACCAAGATATCACCGCCAACGCCGCCAATTAGTTGGTCATTCCCTTGTTCGCCAAACAGCTCATCCTTGCCCCCTTGACCAACCATGACGTCATTCCCCGACTTACCCAGAATTGAGTTGTCGACCTGGTTACCAATCAATCTATCGTTGCCAAGCCCGCCAACCGCCTTTTCAATGACAACGCCGTTAGCAATCGTCGCGCCCCCGTAGATCCCTTCAACGCTAGAGAGGTAGCCGCCCGCATTGGGACCCACCAAAGGGGCACTGTTTAGGTTAATGGTTGCACCGTGCCTTGCCGATGCTGCTGAAATGGTGTCGTACCCGCCCGCATCCCAAATGGCAAAATAGCGGGTCCCTGGCCCATTACCTGCGGGTAAAACGTAGGTATCGCCCCCCGTATTGTGAGACATATTAGCGCCATAGAGGTGCTGAATAGCGGCGATATCCAGGGTCATGGGGGTGGACTGATAGCCGTAGTTGGTGCCAGAGAAGTTGTTGGCAGCTAGCCCGTCGATGTAGGTCATCGTGGTCCAAACCCCTTGATTGAGGCCGTATCGCCCTGTGTCTTCAAAGGGGTCTGACGCAGCGGAAAGCCCTGGGAAAAACCGGGAGCCGTCGTCATTGTCGTGGGGGTGGGCCAGCCCGAGGCCATGGCCAAGCTCGTGGAGAATAGTCACAAAGCCCAGGCCTCCTGGGCGCAGGCCGCTCCGAGACCAGCCGTCTCCTTGGTAATTGAAGTAGCCGGTCCCTTCGCCGTAGAACCCCGGAGGAACGAACGCCCCTAGATCCCCGCCAAGATCGCTGTTGTCAACCGACAGCAGACCTATGTTGGCCCTGCCATTGTTTCCAGCGGTTTTGACAAGGTTAATATTCGCGACGTTGGACCAAGCCTGCAGCGCTAGCTGCATCGCCCGAATCTCATAGCCAAGCCAGGCAATATTCTTGCGGCTGGTGTCACCAAAGGCATCGTCTAACGATTCATCGCTCCAGAAAGAGTAGGTAATTCTGTTGGAATCCCATCGCCTGCCGGCGTATAGAAGCCCGTCGATATAGACGTTTCCAGCGGGTGGTACGGTGGCCATGGCTTAGCTTTGAGGTCGTGGCGTTGTCGAAATTTGTTATCAGAGTGTTTAAAGGCAGCGGGCGATCGCCCCTTCCAGCAAGTCCAGCCCCTCTGCCACCGTTTCAATGCGGCAAAGCTGATCCCGCAGCTCCGCGGCTCCAGAAAAGTCCTTTGCATACCAGGCCATATGCTTACGGGCCTGGCGGATGCCCCGCGTCCCCTTGTAGTCCACCAGCATCTGCAGGTGCTCCTGGGCTAGACGCAGGCGCTCGGGGACGGTGGGTGAAGGAAGGGAACTGCCCGTGCGCAGCAGGTGGTCGATTTCTCCCACCAAAAAGGGGTAACCCAGCGTACCTCGGGAGCACATCACCCCATCGGCCCCGGTTTGCGCTAGGCAGGCGATCGCCGACTCAGCGGAAAAAATGTCGCCGTTGGCAATCACCGGGATCGTCACGGCCTGCTTCACCCGACCAATCCAGTCCCAACGAGCGGCCCCCTGATAGCCCTGGGTGCGGGTGCGGCCGTGCAGCGTTAGCATTTGGGCCCCGGCGTTCTCCATTGCCTGGGCGAACTCCACGGCGTTGATGTGGTCATCATCCCAGCCGATGCGGGTTTTAACCGTGACCGGCACCGCCACAGCCGCCGCTACCGCTGCCACCAGCCGCACCGCCATTTCTGGGTCCCGCAGCAGAGAAGAGCCGCCCCCCTTTTTAGTAATCTTATTTACTGGGCAGCCCATGTTGATGTCGATGGTGAGGCTTCCCTGGTCTACGGCGCGCCGCGCCGCTTCTGCCATGAAATCAGGGCGGCAGTCAAACAGCTGAATACTCACCGGGCGCTCGTCTGGGTCAATCTCCATCATCTGAGGCAAGGCGGGCAGGTGATGCAGCTCACTAGCGCTCACCATCTCGGTGTACAGCATGGAGTGAGGGGCATAGCGCCGCACCAGCCGCCGAAATACTAAGTCCGTAACGCCAGAGAGAGGAGACTGCAGTACCCGGCTAGCCACGCTTACCGCACCGATGCGTAGCGGCGTCGCAAGACGCTCACGCAGGGCAGCCTGCTTGCCCTGGGGCAAGGGAGCGCTGGCAGTTAGAGACTCACCATGGTGAGTACTCGGGCAATCTGGGAAAGGGGGAGAAGCCGTTTTCAATTGTGTAGGATTTTTAAGAATTGGGCTCAATGCGTTTGACTGGATCTCTATAGTTACATTATTGGCAAACCAAGACAGCGATACGAAACCGCCTACGAATGCTGGCGGGAGAGGGACTAGCGGCAACAGTTCCTCTCAACAGATCTCCTGAGATTTTTGTAAAAATTCATCTCAGTGGAGCCACGAGTCCGACAAGACGGTAGGTAATGAAGCTTTCTCTCCGTAGTGCTCTGATCATCCCGCTGCTCTTTCAAACAGTGGGCCTAGCCGTCACATTGACATACATTTCTCTACGGGGTAGCCAGCGAGCGATCGCGACGGTGACAACCCAGCTTGCCGCGGTGGCCACTCAGCAGGTATTGAAAGAGCTTGAAGCTTACATCCAATCGGTGCAGCACGTCAATGCACATTACCTGGGCGCCCAAAAGTCCCTGCCTGTTGACCAGCAAGATCTCGAACAGCTGCACCGGCAGATGATCTTGGAATTTCAGCAGCACGAGAACTTGAGTGCGGTCCTTCTGGGGCTGGTAACGGGGGAAGTGCGGTCCGTTAGACGGGTGTCCACCGGCCACGCTGCTAAGGTATCCGAGGCCGCTACGAAACCCGAAGAGGTCCAGGCTGGCATTGCCGGCTCTGCCATGGACCAGCTCATGCTTTACCAAGTTGGGGCAGATGGGAGCTTGGGTGAGGTGATTGGCGCTCAGCCGATCGACGACGTCCGCGATCAGCCTTGGTACCGCAAGGCTGTTGAGATGGGCGAGCCGGGCTGGGGTACTTTACGCGGCACGCCGATCCCCAACATCTTTGGCATTTACGCTTATATGCCCTTCTACAGCCGCGAGAATCGTTTGCAGGGGGTGATCGCAACCGAAATCGGCATTGAGCAACTCAACCGCTTTCTACGCCAGCTTTCAATTGGCAAAACCGGCGAGGTGTTCATTATGGAGCGCAGCGGCGAGCTGATTGCCGACTCAACCGATGATGTCATCTATGGGGCAGCTCAAGGCCGCACCGCCCGGACCCATGCGGCCCTCACCCCAACTAGAGAGGAGCACCCCCATTCCCTAGGGGCAGATACCGCCTCCAGATCAACCAATACTTGTCAGCCCGAAGCGCAGCAGCTAGCGATAGAGAGCGCTAGCCCCAGCATTCGCGGAGCAGCCCGCTATCTCGCGGAGCATACCCAGGGGTTCAAGGCGATCCGGCTTCAACAACAGTATGTCGCCCAGATTAATGGCGATCGCCGCTTCATCAACGTAATGCCTTACGAAAACGCCATGGGGCTGGACTGGCTAGTGGTCACGATTATTTCGGAAGCTGATTTTCTGGGAGATGTCCACGCCAAGATCCGCTGGGTTATAGCGCTGGCGTCGGTATTCTTAGCAGGGGCGATCGCCCTGTGTTATGGCCTCACGCAGTGGGTAACCAAGCCCATCACAACGCTTAGCCGGGCCGTGCGGGACTTCGAGCACGGCACCGCTATTGGCGATTTTCCCGCAATCAGCCAAAGTAAAACCTATGTTCAGGAAGTCAGCATCCTGCAGCAGGCGTTTCACCACATGGCGCGCCGCCTCAGCGACCTGCTGGCGGACTTAGAGACCCAGGTGCAGCAGCGCACCCGCAAGCTGCAGCGCAGCGAGACCCAGCTCAAAGCGGCTCAGCGCGTCGCTAAGATGGGAGGCTGGTTTTTTAGCATCAACAGCGGGATGATCACCTGGTCCGATGAGCTACTGAACATCTATGGGCTTCAGGCAGCGCCGCCCTCTAAGTGGGACGAGTTTGCAGTTTACCTGCCCGAGGGTGCCCGCACCGTGCTGCGCTATGCGGTGCAGCAGGCGATTGCCCTGGGACAAGCCTACGAAGTCGAGCACCAGTTTACCCGGCCTGATGGCATATTGCTGTATGTGATTAGCCGTGGGGAGCCGGTCTTTAATGACCGGGGCCAAGTGGTAGAGCTGATTTGTACGGCGACGGACATCAGCGAGCGCAAACGCGCCGAGCTGCTGCTGCAGCAATATGCCGAGGATTTGGGGGAATGGCGCGATCGCTATGATGCGGTCGCCCGTGCTAGTGGCCAGGTGCTGTTTGAATACGACCTCGATGCCGATGTTGACACCTGGGGCCCCAATACCGAGCTGGTGCTGGGCTATCCCCACGATCAGATGCCCAACGGCATGGAGGCATTTATGGCGCTGATTCACCCTGAAGACCGGCCCAGGTTTCAGCAGGTGCTGCAGGAGGATAGAACCTCCCGCGACCCCTACCGAGTCGAATTTCGCTTCCGGAGACCTGACGGTAGCTACGTTTGGATTCGGGAGCAGGGCATCACTCGCTTCGATTCAGAGAATCGGCCCATTCAGGTAATCGGTTACCTGGCCGACATCAGCGACTACAAGCAGGCCGAACAGAGGCTAGCCCAGCAAAAGGAGCTGTTTGAGCAGCTGGCAATTCTAGATGGCCTGACGGAAGTGGGGAACCGGCGGCGGTTGGAGATGGCCTTCCACGATGAGTGGCAAAGGCACCAGCAGACGTCAGATACTATAGCCGTTGCCATGATAGATGTGGACCACTTCAAGGCCTACAACGACCGCTACGGTCATCCCGCTGGGGATGCTTGCCTGCGGCGGGTGGCCCAAGCACTGCAGGCCTCAGTACGCCCTACCGATTTAGTCTGCCGCTACGGGGGGGAAGAATTTACCCTGCTGCTGCCCAAAACCGACACGAGCGCGGCCGAGGCGATTGCTCAGCGCATTCAGCAGTCGATCGCCGCCCTAGACATCAAGCACCCCCAGGCGAGCCCCACCGGGCTGCTAACCGTTAGCCTAGGGATTGCCGTTGTTTGCCCCCTCAATGTCACGCCTGACGCGGCCCTGGCCCTAGCCGACAGCGCTCTATATCAGGCCAAGCAGACCCGCAATGCCTATCGTCTTGCCGTTGAATAGCGCCGCAGGTGCATCGGTCGATCCATTGTATTCTGCGCGATCGCCTTTCGCGACAGGGCAATTATCACAGAAATGGCCAGACGACTTACACCGGTACCCCCGCGCACAAGGGTTTTGGTTTATGCTGCTTGCTAGCATCCCTGCTGCACGATTGCCCTGGTTCCCCCCTTATGGAAAGCTACATTGTCTCTCTGGTTATTTTTACGGCTGTGTTTGCGCTCTTTAGCCTTGGGCTTAATTTGCAGTGGGGCTTTACGGGGTTGATTAACTTCGGCCATGTGGCTTTTATGACCGCTGGGGCCTATTTGGTAGTTATCTTAACCAGCCAGGGCTACCTGAAGCAGGTACCCCTACAGATGCTGGAGCAGTTCACCTGGATGCAGGGAACGCCCTTGGCAAGCTGGCTGCCGGGTCTAAGCGCGGCTCTACCCGCTCAGCTTCCCATCTGGCTCGCCCTGCTGCTGGGTGCGGGAACAGCGGCGGTGCTGGGTCTGCTGGCGGGGCTGGCGACCCTGCGGCTGCGGGAAGATTATTTGGCCATTGTCACCATCGGGTTAGCGGAGCTGCTGCGGCTAGTGGCCGTCAATGAGCAGTGGCTAACCCGCGGGACCTTTGGCATTCAGCAGTTTCCAGTACCCCTCAGTGAGCTGCAGCCCAACG
>JBCCAG010000750.1:0-2376 GCA_039814955.1 Cyanobacteria bacterium P01_A01_bin.135 | reverse complement strand
CTACAGCGACTGTGGGAACACCTGCAGCAGGACGAGCAGGCCCGGGGGCTGTTCAGCGCCGAGAATATTCGCAGCGTTGTCGACGCGTTTACGGGGCTCAGCGTAGAAGAAGACCTGGTGCCCTGGATGACGGACGACTATACCCTCGCCTTGACAGCCCCTGCCGCAAACGACCCGTCAGCCTCCACTACCCTAACGCTGCAGCTCAAGGCCGGCGATCGCGCCCAGGCGGAGCGTACCTTGACCCAGCTGGATGAAGTGGTGCGCAGCCGCTACGACTTCCAAATTTTGCAAAATGCAGTGGACGGGGTGCCCGTGGTGCAGTGGACCTCTCCCTTTGCGGCCCTGCAGGTGAGTCGCGCCTGGATTGACCGCGATCGGGTGGCGATTACCGTGGGAGAGCCCAGCCGCGGCGGACCGCCGCTGGCAGAAAATGAGCTGTTTCGGGGGGCGATCGCCAGTGATCTCGAGGCCAGCGGCTATTTCTTCGTTAATCCTCAGCGGCTAGTCACTCTGGACCGGGGCCTGCCGCTGCCTAGCCTGCCGCCAGGGGTGCAGGCCACCGCTAACGCCATCCGCGCCATCGGCCTCACCACCACCATTCCTAGTGACCAGATGATGCGGTTTGATGTGTCGGTCTTGCTGGAGCAGCTTGAGGATGGAGGGACGCTGCCGCCTCCTAGGGCTGGGAGAGCGCGGGATGAATCGGAAGGTGCGCTGGAGCCGACGGAGGGCTTTACGGCACCGCAATAACTGGAGAATTAGTCGCTATAGCGATCCCAGATCGCTTATGGACTGTGAAGCGAAAGGAGGGTGGGCTGCGCCCACCCTCCTTTCAAAAATCGCATAGGATCGCTATATGCTAAAAATCGCAACTTTTGGAGCTGGGTGTTTTTGGGGAGTAGAAGCTGCCTTTCGCCGCACCCCCGGCGTTACGGATACCTCCGTCGGCTATATGGGAGGCCACTTCCCCAACCCCTCCTACCTAGATGTCTGCGCCCGCATCACCGGCCACGCCGAGGTCGCCCAAGTTACCTACAACCCTGACCAAGTCAGCTACGACGAGCTGCTAAACCTATTCTGGTCCATTCATGACCCCACCAGCCTCAACCGCCAGGGCGCTGACCGGGGGGAGCAATATCGCTCCGTTATCTTTTACCACACCCCAGAGCAGGCCACGGCAGCCCGACAGTCAAAATGGCGGCTGCAGCAGTCCGGCAAATATGAGCGCGACATCGTCACCCCAATCGAGCCAGCTTCGGACTACTATCGGGCTGAGGAATACCACCAGCAGTATTTTGAGAAGCAGGGTCGCCGCCATAATCAGTAGCCTGACAGAGCAGCCCTAACTGTATACCGGCAGGGTGAAGTGGAAGCAGCTTCCCTGGCCTGGCTCAGAGTCGACCCAAATCTGGCCGTAGTGGGCCCGCACAATTCGTTGGCATAGGGACAGGCCAATGCCGTAGCCCTCAGTTGATTCGTCCCGCTTGAGGCGAAAGCGGTCCTCAAAGATGCGCTGCTGGTTCTCCTCCGGAATGCCGGGGCCGGTGTCGCAGATGCTGACCTGAATCTTTTGGGTGGTGCGGTGCAGGGCGCTGATGGTGATAGTGCCCTCCCCGGGGGTGTACTTCATGGCATTGTCCAACAGGTTTACTAGGAGCTGCCGTACTAGCTCCGGGTCGGCATGCACCTGGGGTAAATCTGCCGGCAAGTCCATTTCAATCTGCTGGGCCTTGGCCTGAAACTGTCGCTTGAAGCGGTCTAGCACCGTATTCAAAAGGTGAACAAAGTTGAGCGGCAGTGGATTGATTTTGAATCGGGCGTGGCTTCCCTTAGCTACCTGTAGGATATCGGTAATCATTCGGTCAATAGCCTTGGTCTGTGTACGCCCATGGTGCAAGATCTGTGCCTGTAGCTCGGGTTTGAGGTGAGATTCGCCACTGCCGGAATCAAATCCCATTTCCAGCGTCTCTAGAGCGATGGAGAGAGCCGTCAATGGATTGCGTAGGTCGTGAGCCAGCATGGCAATCAGCCGATCTTTGAACTGCAGCTGGGCCTCTAAATCCATTTTTTCCTGAGAGATCCGAAAAATCTCATCAGAGAGGCGAATCAGCTCGGCGTCATTGGTGATAGAGGCACTGTCTTGCCGCTGCGCCTGCTCTTCGGCAATGTCTTCTATGGCCCGCAGCCACCTTGGCCACCAGGCTTCAAGCTGCTCTACTAGGTTGGCCCCCGTCAGGGTTTGCTGGGGGGCCGGGGATGCTTTAACTAGGGCCGGCGTGGCCACCAGGCGAAAATGCTCTGCCAGGTGAGGCTGGTCACCGATGTCGATCACCTGCAGCTCACAGCGATCGCTGTCGGAGCGCTGCTTAAGAT
>JBCCAG010000579.1:0-3238 GCA_039814955.1 Cyanobacteria bacterium P01_A01_bin.135 | reverse complement strand
CTGCTGTCATCAAACAGAGCTTGCGTATGGAAATGCCCACCCTTAGCCGCCCTCTACCCCACAATCCTGCGCGCGCGACGCCGCTTCGTTGCGTTGCCCTGGGAGATAGCCTAATTTACGGCTATGGTGACCCTGAAGGGGGTGGTTGGGTAGAGCGGCTGCGGCGACAGTGGATGCACTGCGGGGACGAAGGGCATGTGATGTACAACCTGGGGGTGCGCGGCGACGGCGTACAGCAGGTGTTGCAGCGGCTAGAGGGGGAGTTTCGCTGCCGAGGAGAGCTGCGCCACCGGGTCCCCGACTGCGTTATTTTATCGGTAGGCGTCAATGATTCTTGCCGCGTCGGCCGGGCTCAGGGGCGGCTATTGACTCCCCCTGAGCAGTTCCAGCAGATGATGGGTGAGCTACTACACCAGGCGCAGCAGCTTTGCCCGGTGCTGTTTGTGGGCATGGTCCCCGTTGTGGAAGCGGCTATGCCCTTTGCCCAGTGCCTTTACTACGGCCACGCCGACCAGCAGCAGTACAACGACGCCATTCGCCAAGCCTGCCTAGCGCGAAACGTCCCCCACCTGAATCTACTTGAAGCTTGGCTCTCCCGGGGAGATGACTGGTGGCGATCGCGCCTCTCTAGCGACGGATTGCACCCCAACGCCGCTGGGTACAGCGCCATCTTGCAGGAGGTCCTAGCTTGGCAGGCGTTTACCGAGATCTTCAAGACCGATTCTCTAGTCGAGCTGTCGTAGTGTCCTATTGCCGAGACTGGGTATGGCGGGGCTGGCGAATTCGCTACGTCTATACCCGTCCCCAAGCTGATTGCGTAAACCAAGTGCCGCTGCTGTTTATCCACGGCTTTGGCTCTTCTTGGCAGCAATGGCAGCGCAATTTGGCGGTGATTGGCGATCGCCACCCGGTCTACGCTCTGGATTTGCTGGGCTTTGGGGGCTCGCAGAAAGCAGCGACCGCTTACCGGGTACCGCTGTGGGCTGAGCAGGTAATTGACTTTTGGCAGACCTTCATCGGGCGGCCGATGGTGCTGGTAGGCCACTCTTTGGGAGGGCTGGTGGCGGCAACCGCAGCGGTGGAACATCCCCAGGCGATCGCCAAGCTGGTGCTGCTGACCTTGCCAGAAACCCGACAGGAAGTGGTGGGTAACCCTCAGGTGCGGCGCATCATCAGCACCGTCGAAAACGCCGCGGCCTCTCCTTTGCTCATTCGCTTGATTTTTCAGCTAGTCCGGCGGCCCCGGGTGATTCGGGCTGGGCTGCGGCTGGCCTACGCTAACCCAGAGGCCGTGAGCGATGAACTAGTGGCTCAGATAAGGGCGCCAACCGCCGATCGGGGCGCCGCCCAGACCCTCTGCCGCCTCACCCAAGCGGCCACCAGCACCACCTATAGCGCCAGCCGTAACGCGCTGCTAGCCCAGCTCTGCCAGCCCACCCTGCTGATTTGGGGAACGGAGGATCGAGTGATCCCTATTGCTCAGGCAGAAGAGCTGTGTCACAGCCCCCGCCTAACACGGCTGAATGTGCCTAATGTGGGCCATTACCTGTACGATGAGGCCGCAGGGACGGTGAACCAGGCCATTTTAGACTGGGCTGCTGCCCCTTAGCGCTAGTTCGGGTCGGCGTAGGCGCGGCGTAGCCGACTGCGCAGCTCCCGAATAGACTGGGCAGTGCGCTGGATGGGGGAGAGATAGTCGTCTTTAGCTTCAGTCGTGCTGGTACGGGGCTGGCTGCTAAGGCATTCGTTGAGGCTGGGGACGTGGGATTCAAGATCTAGGGCCCGCTGTACCGCTGCAATCGATTTGTAGCGATCGCGGGGGGAAATCTTCAGCATTTTGGAGAGCACCTGGGCAAAGTACTCACTGACAGGGGCCATTTGCTGCCACAGAATCTCGCCCGTGGCCACATCGTAGTCCATCTCCAAGGGGGGCTTGCCCGTCAGCAGGTAGAGGCAAGTGACCCCCAAAGAATAGATGTCGCTGGCGTAGCTGGGCCGCAGCGCTAGCTGCTCTGGGGGGGCAAAGCCAACAGTGCCCACAAACTGGGTGGTCATAGGGGAGGCCCCGCCAATCTGGGCAATTTCCTCTTTGACCGCACCAAAGTCAATCAGCACGAGCCGCCCGTCGGACTGGCAGCGAATGATGTTAGGGGGCTTGATATCTCGGTGAATCACCTGGTGCTGGTGAATGAATGCCACCACAGGCAGCACCTCGTTCAAAAATGCCCGGACCTGCAGCTCATTAAAGGTGCCGTTGAGCTTTACGTAGCGGGCTAGATTGATACCCCGTACATATTCCTGCACCAGATAGAACTGGCCGTCTTTTTCAAAGTAGCCCAGCAGCTGGGGGATCTTGGAGTGGCTGCCTAAGTAGGCTAGGGCCTTGGCCTCCCGCTCGAAGCGCTCCCGGGCCTTGAGCAACACCTGAGGGTTCTGGACCTTAGGACAAAGCTGCTTAATGACGCACAGGGGCCGACCCGGCAGGGCCACGTCTCGGGCTAGGTAGGTAACGCCAAACCCCCCTCGCCCCAACAGCCGAATAACCGCATACCGGGAATGGAATAGGGTGCGCGATCGCCGGGCCTCATCGATCTGACTGGTCGTTGCAGCGTCGTCGGCCATGGCGGGATCGAGATCGAGGGAATCGGAGTCGGCCAGAAAATCCATACAGTCCTAGGTAGTAGACGCACAGGAACGTAATCAGGCGGAATGACGGTCAAACACTCTTATACTAACCCCTGAACTTGAGCAATGGGGTCCATGGGCAGCACTCGCCTTCCAAAGTATCAATTGCTACGAAGATGCCGGTATCCCTTCAGTATTCCCAGACCAAAACCCCAAAGCGTCATATCCCAGGTCCGCCAGCATTTCCCGCAGCAGCGGCAGACTCAGCCCAATCACGTTGCTATAGCAGCCAGTAATTTGCTCGACAAATAGGCTACCCCGACCATCGAGGGCAAAAGCCCCAGCGCATTGCAGCGGTTCTCCCGTAGCGACGTAGGCTTCAATCTCCGGGTCGCTGACGTTGGCGAAGCTAACCTGGGTTACCTGGTGCCGCAGCAGGGTGCTCGGTTGGACCGAGGGATCAGCCGCGACAGCCAGGAGCGCATGGCCGGTAAGCAACGTACCCTGACGGCCCCGCATCTGCTGCCAGCGGGCGATCGCCACCTCTGGTGTCTCTGGCTTGCCGCACACCTCACCCGCCACCACCAGCACCGAGTCGCACCCAAGTACGATG
>JBCCAG010000084.1:0-9684 GCA_039814955.1 Cyanobacteria bacterium P01_A01_bin.135 | reverse complement strand
CCGCTCTTCAAAGGAGCCGCCGTCCCGCACCGCGCCCGTCTTCGCCAAGGTCTTGCCAAACGGGTCCACAATGTCCTCCGGGGCCGCCTCGCCCTCATACCAGTAGGCCCACTCCGCATCAGACATAAAGGCCTTGGCGTTTTCCGGCGCGGCGCTGTAGTAGCCCTGGCGACCCAAGAAAGCCCCAACCCAGCCGTCCAGCATCCAGTTCAAATATTCGTAGGCAGCATCTAGCTCCATGCCCGAGAGGTTCTTGGAGAGGCCAACGCCGCCGCCCCAGCCTCGGTAGCCCTCCTTCAGGGGCGCGTAGACGCAGTCAATGCCCTGGGCCTGCACCGCTGTTACTGCCGGGGACCACATGGACTGCAGCACCACCTCACCGGAAGACATCAGGTTCACCGATTCGTCAAAGGTCTTCCAGAAGGCGCGGAACTGGCCGTTGGCTTTCTGCTCTTTGAGGATTTCGGTAAGCTGATCGATTTCTTCGCGGGTCATGTCGCCCTTGTCGCCAAAGCTCATCAGCCCCAGGGACTCGGCCACCATGGCGGCGTCCATAATGCCGATCTGCGGGATGTCCAGAATCGAGGTCTTGCCGCGGAACTCTTCGTCGAACAGCTCGCCCCAGCTCTGGATCTCCCGGCCCACCAGGTCAGGGCGATAGCCTAGGGTGTCGGCGTTGTACTGGAAAGGAATTAGGGTGGCGTGGTCGGTGGGGGTGTCGGAGAATTCGGTGGAGTCAGGGCCCTGCAGGTACATCACCCGGTAGGGGGCGGTGCCCTGGGAGGTTTCTACCGGCTGGCCGTTGAACTCGCCGGAGGTGAAGAAGGGAACGATTTTATCCCAGGCCGTAATCCGGTTGACGTCGATGCCCTGCAGGTTGCCGGAGGGCACCACCAGCGGCAGACTGAAGTACTCCCCGTCGAAGATGTCGTACTGACCGGCCTGGGTGATGGCGATCTGGTTATTCTCCTCGGTGCTCAGGGCCCGCATTTCCAGCTTGAAGCCGAGGTCTTCCTGGGCCTTGTCGCGAATTTCATTGATCTGGGAGACGCCGGTCCCGATGAGGCGTAGGGTGACGTCCTTGCTGTTGTTGGCGTTCACCTCCGGACCGGGGGCCGGGTTGTTGGGGGTGCCTTCTGGCGCATCGTTGCTTGCGCAACGGGTGGCGGTAACAAAAGCCCCGGCGGCAAGACCGGTTTGCAGAAGGCGGCGGCGGGAGAAATTAGCCATAGGAAAGCGCAAAGAAGGGACGTTAGGGATGCTAAAACGGCTGCTAGCGTTGCAAAAATAGGCGATCGCACCAGCTAGCACCGGGGCAAGACCGCAAATGGGTGACCAATGTGGCGCTCGCCCAATGGTTTTGCCCAATATTCTTGCCTACTGTGCGCTCTCGCACCGCTGGTTAGCAGCTACATTTGATACAGATTTACGGCCTTTGGCGCGCTGCGTCAATAGTTAAGTCCTTCCTCAGGGAAAACTGTAACGTTTAACAATCAACGCCTATGCGCTCAGTACGGCAAAATCAATACGGCAAAAAGTTGCAGTCTTCCAGCCCCCAGCGCACCGCCACCCGCTCCCCCTCCTGGGCTGGGTGGGTGACCCAGTCCGGCGTCGCGGTCTTGTAGAGAATCATCTGGCCGGTGGCCTCGTGGCGCAGCATCACGCGGGTGACGTAGCCCGTAAACTCCACATTCGTGACGCGGGCGGTAATTTGGTTCATGTCCGAAGGTGGGCTAGCCTCCACCGGATGCAGGCTGAGGCGATCGCTGCGCACGCAGCAGGCGGCTTCCATGCCCATCTCCACCGCATCCCCCAGGCACACCAGCTCCCCCACCTCTGGCACCGCCAGCCTAATTGCGTAGCCTTCCCCATAGGCCTCTGCCCCCACTACTTTGCCCGCAAAAATGGTGTTATCCCCCACGAAGCGGGCCACAAACTGGGAGGCGGGCCGGTTGAAAATATCAGTGGGCTCCCCAATCTGCTCAATGTGGCCATGGTCCATCACCACAATCTGGTCCGACAGGGAAAACGCCTCATCCTGGGCGTGGGTCACCTGAATAAAGGTCATGCCAAACTGCTGCTGCAGCTTGCGCAGCTCACCCCGAGTGCGCACCCGCAGGGATTCATCCAAGGCGCTGAGGGGTTCATCCAACAGCAGTACCTGGGGCCGAGTCACCAGAGCTCGCGCCAGGGCCACCCGCTGCTGCTGCCCGCCGCTCAGCTGGTCCGGCTTGCGGTGGGCAAAGGCCGACAGCCCCACCACCTCTAGCATCTCGTCTACCCGCTGCGATCGCTCTGGCTTTGGCACCCCCCGCATTTTGAGGCCGAAGGCCACGTTCTGCCACACGGTCTTGTGGGGGAACAGGGCGTAGTTCTGGAACACCATGGCGGTGTTGCGCTTGGTGGGAGGCAGGGCGTTCACCCGGCGATCGCCAATCAGCACGTCCCCGCTGGTGATCTCTTCATGGCCGGCCACCATGCGCAGTGTGGTGGTCTTGCCGCACCCAGATGGGCCCAGCAGGCAGCAGTAGGACCCGGCGGGCACGTCGAGGTTGAGGTTCTCTACTGCGGTGAAGCTGCCGTAGCGCTTGGTGACCCCGCGCAGGGATACCTGGGCGCGGGGCGGGCTATCTGGTGGGGCGATCGCTGCATCGGTTGAGGGAGTGAGCGTTTGGGACATGGCGTTAAGGAAGGGGTGATGAGCGGGTGGGTAGCTCAATCTTAGTTAAGAACGGTTGGCCCCAGGAAAAAAGTAGTCTTGACTACGATGGAATCTGTGTGCTCAGGCGATGTACCCCTTGAGCTTGGGTATTGTGGTGGCGGCGATGTCGAGGATGGTTGTGATGTTCCCTTTTGGGCTAACGTGCCTTGATGATGGCAGGGGTTTTCTAGGGTTGCTCTCCATCGATGGTCGCTTGCTCTGGAAGGATTGATTATGGGTCAACTTTTAGGATCAGCGGCTGTGCTCTAAGGATCGATAGCTGTGCTTTGAGAGTTGACGGCTGTGCTCTAAAGATCGACAGCTGTGCTTTAAGGATCGACGCTTGTGCTTTGATGATCGGCGGCTGTGCTTTGATGATCGATAGCTGTGCTCTAAAGATCAACGCTTGTGCTTTGAGAGTTGGCGGCTGTGTTCTAAGAATCGATGGCTGTGCTTTGAGATGTTTGCCTGCTGCGTCGTGAACAAGTTTCTGTGGAGAGCGGCAGCGCTTATGGGAGAGTCATCATCATTCGTCGCCCCCCAGTCAGCAAGTTTCTTGGCTAAGATTGCGACATCGCCCTATTCTCTCAGCAGATCATGGCCCACAACCGCCTCCTGATTGAGCATGTCAGTGATCAAATTCGGCTGTCGTGGCAGCGAGGGCAGGGCTCGCCGCGGTTTGCGCCGGAGGTTCCCTTCACCCACCCCTTCGACGCCGAGACATTGGGGGGCCTGCGCTGGTATCTGGAGGAGTACCTGCGCTTTCCCTACGGCCTGGCCCCTGATAAAGCCGTCGCCGTCGAGGGGCAGTTTGAAGCCTGGGGACAGCAGCTCTTTGCCCTAGTATTCCAAAGCAGCGACAAAGCGCGAGAGTTTTACCAAGAGGCCACCCGCGACGGGCTGGACCGCTGCGAGGTGGGCATCGCCTCCGACAATCCCCAGGTGCTGAATCTGCCTTGGGAGCTGATGCATTGCCCAGACGAGCAGTTTTTGGCCCCCAAGCTGGCGGGTATGTACCGCTCCCTCAGTGAGCAAAAGGTACGGGCGGAGCTACCCGCCCTGCCCAACGACAAGCTCAACATTCTGCTGGTGATTGCCCGCCCCTACCAGCGAGACGTAGGCTTTCACACCATCGCCCGCCCCATCCTAGAAGCGCTGAAGCCCATCCGCCAGTACGTGAGCCTGAAGGTACTGCGCCCCCCCACCTTCGCCGCCTTTGAACAGGAGCTAAACACCCACCGGGACGGCTTCTATCACATCGTCCACTTCGACGGCCACGGCACCTTTGACCCTGAGGCGCGGGGACCCCAGTACCAGCTCACCGGGGAGACGGGGCAGGGGCAGCTGGTGTTTGAGACTCTGGACGGCAAGGCAGACGTGGTGAATGCGGACCGCATTGCCCAGAGCCTGATGAGCTGCCGGGTGCCGGTGTTTGTGCTCAACGCCTGCAAGTCGGCCCAGGAGGGGGGCGAGAAGTTTTCCTCGGTGGCGACGCGGTTTGTGGCAGCGGGAGCGCAGGGGGTAGTGGCCATGGCTTACAGCGTCTACGCGGAGGCGGCGAAGCAGTTTATGGGCCGCTTCTACGGTGAGCTAGTGCGCGGCAGCGGCGTATCGGAAGCGGTGGCGGCAGGGCGGCTATCGGTGCTGAACGCGCCGCAGCGGCAGAGCCCTCGCGGCGAGCGAACGTTGAAGGACTGGATGGTGCCGGTGCTGTACCGTCAGCAGCCCTACGTGCCCTTTACGCCCAGGCAGGAGGTGGCCAGCTTTGCAGCGCTGATGGCCCAAGCGGAAGGGGAAGCCGCGCCCTACGGCACCCAGGAGACTCAAGCGGTGGACCTACCGGAGGCGGGGACCTATGGCTTTGTGGGGCGGGACTACGACATCTTGCGGCTGGAGCGGGCCTTTCGACAGAACTCAGTGGCGCTGCTGAAGGGGATGGGGGGCGTGGGCAAAACGCAGCTCGCCATTGGCTTTGCCCGCTGGCTGGCAGATACCCAGGGACGCACCGGGGGCACTTTCTTTACCTCGTTTGAAGGCGGGGCGACCCTGAGTAATGTGGTGAACCAGATTGGGCGGGCCCTAGGGGGCGATCGCTTCACCCAGCTGATGGCTGAGCAGCAAGAGGCGGTGGTGCTGAACTACCTGCAGCAGAACCCCTGCCTGCTGGTGTGGGACAACCTGGAGCCGGTGGCGGGGTTCCCGGCGGGGAACGAGCCGCTGCTGAACGCGGAGGAGCGGGGGCGACTGACGGCCTTTTTGAAGGCGGTGCAGGGGAGCCCCACCTGGGTGCTGGTGACCAGTCGGCGGGAGGAGCCGTGGCTGGACTGCGGCTATGCCCTGGTGGCCCTGGGCGGGCTGGCGCGGCCCGATGCGGAGGCGCTGGCGGCGAAGATTTTGCAGACGGCGGGGGTGGATCGAGGGACGCTAGCGCCGGAGTATTTGGAGCTGTTTGATTTGCTGGGGGGGCATCCGCTGTCGCTGCGGGTGGTGTTGCCGCATCTGAAACGGCAGACGCCGGAGGCGCTGGTGGAGGCGCTGCGGCGGGGGCTGGATACCTTTAGTGCGCCGGAGGAGGAGGGGCGGGAGAAGTCGCTGGTGGTGTCACTGGACTATTCGTTTGCGGCGCTATCGGAGAAGGCGCGGCGGCATCTGCCGTTTTTGGGGCTGTTTACGGAGCGAGTCGGTGTTGGTGTGCTGGATGCGTTTTCGGGTAATCCTGACGATGAGGATGGGCAAGCGTATCGGGCTGTGTTTGGGGAGAATCTGCAGAAGGAGGACTGGCTGGCGATTTTGCGGGAGGCGGAGGCGGCTAGCATTGTGGAGCTGCTGGGTGACACAGTTTATAAGCTGCACCCGACGCTGCCCTGGTATCTGCGGCAGCGGCTAGAGGCGAGCGGGGAGGCGGTGGCGGCGCTGGAAAAAAAGCTGCTGAGGTTTTACGGGCTGCTGGCGGATAACTACCGTCAGCGGCTAGTGAAGCAGGCAGAGCTGGCGCGGTTTGTTTTGCGGGTGGAGGAGCCGAACCTGCTGCGGCAGCTCCGGTTTGGGGAGCAGCAGGACGCTTGGTCGGAGGTTCAATTCATTTTGCAGGCGATCGGTGAGCTGTATGGGCGCACTAGCCGTAAGGCGGAGTTTTTGCCGCTGAAACAGCGGGCGTTGCGGCAGGTGGGGCTGCATCTAGAAGAGGTGAAGACGAAGGGAAAGGATGCATTTGACTTATGGACGTACATTCGCAATGAAGATGCTAATGATGCACTAGCCGCGGCGAACCTTGATGGCGCTCGCGCTATTTACCAGGAAATTTTAGATGAGCTGACGGCGCTTGATAGCCCTACTTTTGAAGGAAATATTGCCGTTTCCAATCACCAGCTAGGCACTATTGCCCAGGAGCAACGGCGCTTTGATGAGGCGATCGCCTACTACAGTAAAGCCCTGCAAATTAGAGAGGCCGCAGGCGACCACTACCGAGCGGCAGATGACTATCACCAGTTAGGAAACATTGCTTATTTGCAACGGCGCTTTGATGAGGCGATTGCTGACTACACTAAAGCGCTTGAAACTCTGGAGCGTGCAGGTGACATGTATACATCTGCGAGGGAGTACCATCAGTTGGGTATGGTTGCCCAGGAGCAACGGCGCTTTGATGAGGCGGTTGCCTACTACCAAAAAGCACTGCAAATCTATGAGGCAGCTGGCGACCACTACAAAGCGGCAAATGGCTATCACCAGTTAGGCATTGTTGCCGAGGAGCAACGGCGCTTTGATGAGGCGGTTGCCTACTACCAAAAAGCACTGCAAATCAGAGAGGTGGCTGGTGACCACTACAAAGCGGCAAATGGCTATCACCAGTTAGGCAATGTTGCTTATTTGCAGCGACGCTTTGATGAGGCGGTTGCCTACTACCAAAAAGCGCTGCAAATCAAAGAGGCGGCAGGCGATCACTACAATGCGGCATCTGACTATCACCACTTAGGCATGGTTGCCCAGGAGCAACGGCGCTTTGATGAGGCGATCGGCTTTTTCTATAGATCCCTGGCGATTTTCATGGAGGCTGAAGATGACTACAAAGCCGGATATCCCATTCGACAGCTAGGCAAAATGTTCAAAGCTCTGGGGGAAGATGAGTTTAAGTCACTTTGGAAGACGGTGATCGAGGATGATTGTCCCGAGTGGTTGCTTGAGGAGCTGCGAAAAGTTGACGAGTCTGACGATGAATGACGCTCGCCAGTTGCCTTTTATCGGATACTATTGGGATGATTTTTGGCTGGTGACAATTTTAAATACTTGACTACTCGAAAAGGCCCCCCAGCCCCCAAGTTTGGGGGAGCGGGATTTGAAGTTAGAACTTGTAGAAGTCAGTAGCGACAAGAAATCTGACCTCTGCCTCGGTTCCCCCAGAATTGGGGGCGGAGGGGGCCAGCAAGACGCCAAACACCTCACCAAAACACCCATGACCACTCACCTCACCCCCCACGAACTCCTCCAAGCCCAACACCTCCTCCAAAACTACCAGCCCGCCCAACCCGCCCTCACCACCCTCACCCAAACGGGCGGCGATCTCGAAATCAGCTTCAACCAGCTCTGGGCCGCCCAAACCGGCCAGCAAACCTTCAGCGAAACCCAATCCATCTGGCAAATCGCCCGCGAAGAATTCCGCCGCGAACTCTGCGACGATGAAGGCTTCCGCGCCAAAATCCAAAACTACCTGAAAAACCCCACCGATGCCGCCGCCCTCACCGCCGCCATTCTTTACATCGTCGAACTCGCCGCCCTATCCGCCATCGTTAATCCCGCGATCGCCACCGTCGTCGTCCTCTACATCGCCAAAGTGGGTCTCCAACGTCTTCTGCAAATACACCGACCAGTTCGCAGGCAAGTAAGGGCCACCGCCATCACCAATTGCCCCAACCACGGTGAGAAACTATTAAGGCTGTAGTTGTTAAGGCTGTAGTTGCCCTGGGCCCCCCTCCGCTTCCCAACTCAAGAGAGGGTTGGCTAAGCTGGAGCTTGTATAGCCTCGGCCACTTGGCATCCCATCAGCTCTAAGACTTGAATGCTGAATTTAGACAACCTGAGTTACCACCCGGCCATCACCGCCGAGCCCATCCTCCGCAACGTCAACCTAGAGCTTGCCCCCCAGCAGCTCGGCCTGGTCATCGGCCCCAGTGGCTCCGGCAAAAGCACCCTGTTGGAGATTCTGGCAGGGTTTGCCGGCCCCACCTCAGGCAGCGTCCGCTGGCGAAAGCAGACCCTCACCTCCGCTGACCTGCAGCAGTTGGGCGGCCTGGTCTTCCAGTTTCCCGAGCGGTTCTTCTGCGGCAGCACCGTCCTGCACGAGCTGCGGCTGGGCCATCCCGAACTTGATAAGGGCAAAGTCAAACAAGTGCTCACCTCCGTAGGCCTGGGGCATCTGTCCCTACAGACGGCTCCCCAGAACCTCAGCGGCGGGCAGCAGCGCCGCCTTTCTCTGGCAGTGCAGCTCATCCGCCAGCCCTACCTGCTGCTGCTCGACGAACCCACCGCCGGGCTCGACTGGTCCATGCGGCGGCAGCTAATTCAGCTTCTCGCCGAGCTAAAGCAGCAGTTGAGCCTGCTGGTGGTCACCCACGATGCCGCTGACCTGCTCGCCGTGGCCGATCGCGCCTGGACGCTGGACCAGGGTATACTCACCCCTGCCGACTTAGAGCAACTGCGCCATGGCCTCCGACCCGTCGCTTAGCATCCCCCCAGCACCTCCCCTCACCAGCCGCTGGGATGCCTTTGACTGGCAACCCTCGCTAGCGCAGCAGCAGCAGTTTCAAACCCTGTACGACCTCGTGCTGCAGGGCAATCAGCGCATGAACTTGACGCGGGTAACTGGGCCAGAGGCCTTTTGGGAGAAGCACCTGTGGGATTCCCTGCGGGGACTGTGGCCGGGGCTGGCCGCACTACCTCAACCCGCTAATTCTCAGCAGGCTGAATCCCTCCAGGTGATCGACATCGGCAGCGGGGCGGGCTTTCCCGGGTTGCCAGCGGCGATCGCCTTTCCCCATTGGCAGGTGACGCTGCTGGACTCCACCCAAAAAAAAGTGGCCTTCATCGCGGAGACTATTGAGGCCCTGGGCTTACCAAACGCTGCCGCCCTCGCCGCCCGGGCCGAGGCGGTGGGCCAAGCCCCTGAGCACCGGCAACGCTACGACCTAGCCCTGATTCGCGCCGTTGCCCCAGCCGTGGTTTGCGCTGAATATGCCCTACCCCTGCTGCGGCTGGGGGGGAGCGCTATCTTATACCGGGGGCAGTGGTCTACTACGGAAACTGAGCAGCTTATCCCGGTGCTGCACCAGCTAGGGGGTAAAATTCAGCAGGTGGATCCCTTTACCACCCCCCTGAGCCAGGGCGATCGCCACAGCATTGTTGTGGCCAAGGTTGCCCCCACGCCACCAACGTTTCCCCGTGCGGTTGGCGTTCCGGCCAAGCATCCCCTAGCGGCACCCTAACGGCTGCGCCCTCCGAGGGCTCGCTCATCCAGTCCCTGTTAGCCCCTTACAGATTGAACTGGTTCCCATGCCCCAGTACTGCCCCAAAGGACATTCCAACCTTGACCACAGCCAGTTCTGCGCCACCTGCGGCACGCCGCTGCCCCTGGCGCAGGGCGTTTCCCCCGCCTCGGGGACTATCATCGGCTCTCGCTATCAGCTGCAGTACCAGCTAGGGGAAGGGGGCTTTGGCCGCACTTACCTAGCCAAAGACACCCACCGCTTCAGTGAGCTGTGCGTCCTTAAAGAGTTCGCCCCCTATGTCGATGGGGAGAGCGCCCTGCAAAAGGCGGAGACCCTGTTTGAGCGAGAAGCCGGCGTTCTCTACCAACTGCAGCACCCGCAAATTCCCACCTTCCGGGAGCTGCTGCGGGCCAATTTTGAGCGCCGCGAGCGCCTGTTTCTAGTGCAGGACTACGTGGATGGGCAGACCTACCAGCACCTGCTGGAGGAGCGCCAAGAACAGGG
>JBCCAG010000124.1:0-7903 GCA_039814955.1 Cyanobacteria bacterium P01_A01_bin.135 | reverse complement strand
CGCTTCACCCACTCAAAAGGAGGCACCAAGATATGCCAAACCCCACCCACAAGCAGCAGACCCGCAACGTAGATATGACCGCCGACCAAATCTTCTAAGCTGCGGACGTCAAACAGATGGGTTTTATAGTCCCAGATGACGGCTGGGTCCAAGGTGGGAGCGGTGACCAAGCGGACCGAATCGGAGTAGGCGTCATAGAGGCCGCCGAAATACATGGCTTTTGCCACCAGCAGCAGCGCCCCGAGCCCTAGGAAGAGCAGGTGGTGGCCCAGGATGAAGCCCAACTTGCCAGCGTCTTGCCACTCAAAGTCGAATTTTTGGGCGCGCCCAGGGGCGATCGCCAAGCTCCTGGGTAACTGGCTGTAGTGGAAGTAGGCTCCGCCTGCCAGTACGATAGCTGCCACTAGGTGAATCGCCCCAATTGAAGACCAGACACTGGTATCCGCAATAGCGCCATTGGGTCCAATGCCCCAGCCCTCGGTCGCCAGATGGGGCAGCAGAATTAGGCCCTGGGTATAGAGCGGCGCGTCAGAGGAGTAAATGGCTAGCTCAAAAAGCGTAAAGGCCCCTACCCACAGCATGATGATGGCGGCTTGGGCGACATGAGCCACAATAAATGTATTGGAAAGATGGATGAAGCGGGCGTTCCCGGCCCACCAGGGGTATTTTCGAATTTCAGTAGAAGCTTGCATGACATCTTGGGTGCAGTACAAAGATGAACAGGATGGGTCTTAACTGTCTGGCGGCCCGGCCATCGATATGGCATTGGCGCTGTTGCCTAGGGCGAGGCCAATCGAAAGCCCTAAGTCTTCTAAGCAAGAGCGCGCAAGTCCCCAATGCATCAGGGCATAATCAGGACATTCGCTACATCTGCGCCGGGCCGCCAGGGATTGTGTTGCTAAAGCACTGTTGCCCCGCGGGGCAAACTATCGCAGCCCAGCAATAATATGGTCCAGGTAGACCCCCATCTGTTGTCCTGCATCCGCTCCAACGCGCTGAGCAACCACGTCCTTCATTGCCTCGATCGCTTGGACAGTAGGCTCAATGGGGACGCCCAGCGAAGCGTAGGTTTCCTTCAGCCCGTTGAGGATTCGCTCATCGAGAATAGAGGCGTCGTCAGCCACCATAGCGTAAGTAGCGTAGCGGAGGAAATAGGTCAAATCCCGCAGGCAAGCGGCGTAGCGCCGGGTCGGATACATGTTGCCGCCGGGAAGCGTGATATCTCCGTACAGCAAGCTCTTCTCAACGGTTTCGCTGATAATACTGGCAACGCTGTCGCCAATTTGGCTAGCTGCTTTGACGCGCAGCGTTCCCGTTTGGAAATACTGCTTGAGCTGGTCAAGGTCTTGATCTTCTAAGTAGCGGCCTTTTTCGTCGGCAGGGTTGATCAAAGATGTGATGGTGTCTTGCATTGTTTTTGTTGACTTTTTAAGAAAGGATTGAACCAAATCGAAATTTGGCTAAGCGAATCTATATCTCTATCCCTTCTAGAAGGGTAGAAACAGTAGCGTAGCGCTTATTAGCGTTAAGAGGTAAGGCGACTAACGCCTACAAAGTATCAGCCTTAAAACGCTCGAATAAGTTGGTCGAAGTAGGGGGCCGCTAAGCTTGCTTCTTCAGAGCTGAGGCACTCCAGAGCAACTTGCTTTAGGCAACGCATGGCCAATTTTAGATTGCCTAAGGGGACATTCAAAGAGGTGTACATGTCCCGCATTCCGTCTAAACCAATATCTTCCAAGGGTTTAGCATTCCCCGCCAGAATGCAGTAGCTCACCAAGCGAATATACCAGCCCTGATCGCGCTGGCAGAGCGCCGTCTTTTGCTTATCACCGCTATTGCTAGGGGTATTGGGGCACTGTGCCCAGAAGCGATCGCTGCCTTCTTCAACAATCTTCTGCTCATTTGCCGCCAGCTTTTGAGCAGCGCTGATTCGCGTACTGCTGTTGTTAAAGAAATCCTGGAGCTGAGTCAATTCAGCGCCACCTAAAAAACGCTCAGCGCGCTCTGATTGCGCAATTACCTTTGCGACAATACTCATTAGCAAATCTCCTATGACTTGATTACCGTAACTTTGGGGAATACAGATTCCGTACCGAATTCAACCAATCATCTAGGCGAATTTGAGGCAGATAAACAAAGCCGAAAGCATGAGCCGTTGCCTCAATAGAGCAAACGAAGCTTGCCGTAAGCACAACCGTACTGCAAGCCGGAGCTAGACTATTGATTGAGTATTCTCTATGGGGTTTTCCATTACCAACTATCACCGACAATAAAATCTTTTGAATTTATGTGTCTAGCTTCTTAAAGGTCTAAACACATAAATTCAAGGATGTTCATATTTGATCGGTGGGCTCGGTACCCTTGCAAGCGCTGCATCCTTCTGGCCGCCTTGCTTAATGCAGCCGTCGTCACTTACGCCGCGATCGCCGCTGCCCAAAGGGACACAAGTCAAAAATAGCGCAGCGATCGCAGGCGGGGTTGCGGTAGTAGCAGCATTTTTGCCCGTGGAGCATCAAAACTTCGTGGTTGTCGTACACCTGCTGGGCGCTCCAGTCCTCCGGGAGCTGCGCTGCTAGCAGGGCGTGGGAGGGGCCCACCGGAACCTTAGGGCCAACCAGCCCCGTGCGTGCCGCCACCCGGTGGTGGTGGCTATCTACCGGCAGGGCCGGACGCCGCAGGGTGCTAAAGCAGAGCACCGCCGCGCTGGTTTTCGGTCCTACGCCAGTGAGCGCCTCTAGCCAGGTCCGCGCTTCAGGAACCGACAGCTCCGCCAGAAAGTCTAGCCTCAGCTCCCCACGCCGCTCGGTAATCTGGCGCAGCACCTGCTGCAGTCGCGGCGCTTTTTGCTCCGGCCAGGTACAGGGAGCGATCGCCTGCTGCACCGCCGCCACATCCCCGTCGCGCACGGCATCCCAAGTGGGAAAGGCCGCCCTCAGCTGCTTAAAGGCCCGCCCAGAGTCGGCGTTGCGGGTGCGGTGGGAGAGCAGGGCCGACACCAGCTCGCTCAGGGGATCAAGATTGTGGAAGTAGGGGATAGGACAACCGTAAGCTTGGCAAAGGCGCTGATGGATTAGGAGAGCTTTGTCAGACAGGGCTTTGTCAGATCCGGACAGACGAAACGACTCATTCACGGCTTAATAGAGATAGAGCTAGGTCAAACGTTCTATAGCATCCGTATCATTGATAGGCCTATCACCGTTGGAGGATGACGGGCCCGCAGAATTTCACCGAGCAAGACTGCTGGTACGGCGACTGCCCATTAGCGTGGAAGACCTGCACAGTCGATATCGTGCCAGAGACAGTGCTGGAAGCGCCAGCGCCGCACCTAGACTAGAACAATATGGCGATACTCGCTTCTACAACTTGGGCCCTGGGCGCAGCCCCAATCTCGTATCTCCCGGTGCTGAGGAAACACCGCAAAACGCGCTGCCATCACCCGCCAACAGTCCCAATTTCAAATCTCGCTCCCCCAATCTTGGGGGCAGGGGGGCCTCGCAAAATCTAGTCCACGGGCAGCCCTGGGACCTCACTGCCATCCGCCGCCTGCTGGTGATGCGGCTAGACAACATTGGCGATGTAATCATGACCGCCCCCACCCTGCGATCGCTGCGGCAGGCGCTCCCCGAGGCCCACATCACCCTGCTGGCCAGCCCTGCCGGGGCCAAAACCGCGCCGCTGCTATCCTGGGGTGACGAGGTGATTCCCTGGCGCGCTCTGTGGCAAGATTTGGGCAAGCTGCCCTTCGACCCTGACCGGGAATGGTAACCACAGTCGCATCATCATCACTATGGAAATTCTAGAAAACTGGCTCGCGATCGCCGCCATTGGCTGCCTGGTAATTACCACACCGGGGCCGAATTCATTCTTGACCATGCGCAACAGCTTGCTCTACTCCAGATCGGCAGGGCTGCTGACGGCGCTGGGGGTGGCCCTGGGTGACGTGGTTCACATTGTCTTTTGGCTTGTGGGCATCGGGGTTGTGATTTCTAGATCAATTCTGCTCTTCAATACCATCAAGTGGTTGGGCGCTGCCTACTTGATTTATATGGGCATAAAGTCTTTAAGAGCGAAGCCTCAAGGCAATCTTTCTGCGGGCTGGGAGCGAACTACACTATCGCCTCAGGCTGCCTTACGCAGCGGCTTTCTAACTTGCCTGCTTAACCCTAAGGTGACACTGTTTTTTCTAGCGCTGTTCACTCAATTCATCCAGCCTGACACCGCTATTTTTGTGCAGGTGCTCTACGGCGCTACCATCGTTTTGATTGAGCTAGCCTGGACTGTGCTAGTGGCTAGCTTCGCCTCCCACAACGCCATCAAGCGGCGCTTCTTGAAGGTTTCTCATTGGGTTGAGCGGGCGGTAGGGGCGGCGCTAGTTTTCTTTGGGCTGCGGCTAGCCCTCGCCCAAGTGGGAGAAGATTAGATACGGTTAATTTGACGGAGCGGTAACCTGGCCCTGATGCTGAAGGCGATCGCAGCGCTGGCGCTCGAGCACATAGCCCTAGGGCTGATGTTGAGCCATCGAGGCAAGTGAGCGCCAGGCTACAGATCAATGAAGGGGATAAGCCAATACCTCAAGTAGATTTAGTAGAGCGTCAGCCTAGAGCTACCATTCGCTCTCGCTGTAGAACTGACTAGCCACTTCTGCTGTCCCTTCGCGGATCCTGAGAATTTCAGCTTCAGTTAAGCGGGTCTGCCAGTTGAGAATATTTTTCTTACTGTTGCGGATGAACTCGTTATCAGACTGCTGCTCTACAGGATTGTGGAGGCCAGAGCTAGCTAAGATAGTCGACTCAACTCTGGGGGTAAACTTTAACCCGAGAAGCGCATACACCGTTTGGAAGGAACCAACTGGGTCGGTCGATATATCCTCATGTCTTAAAAATAGCCAATCAGGATGCTCGTCCTTGTAGGCACTGATGCGACTATAAATACAGTTCCACAGTAAAATCGCTTGGGAGATAATATCTTTATTTTCCGCTGCATGTTCTCGAATTTCACCTTCGAACTTTCCCAGATATCGCTCCATTAGCAACGGCTGATCGAGAAAGTTTGAGAAGTCATACTGCCAATTTTTTAACTTCAAGCTAGAACAAAATGCAGCTGGATGCCTGATCATCATCAAAACGTTCATGTTGAGCGTTTCAGCTAACCAGGCCGCCGAAAAAACCGCAATGGGATCTTTGACGATGGGAGTCGAGTTTCTCACTCGGTGAGCTAGAAATTGGCCCTGCTCTTTTGCTACTGTCGCAACCTGCTGAAAGCTTTTCACCTTTCTCAATTTATTTTGCAGCGGATATTCGTGAGCCAGTATCTTTTTCAGGGAATCCTCGTACTTATCGCCGTTCTCCTCAGATATATATTGAAACCAGTTCGTGAAGGGAGGCACAATTACCCGTGACGTATTGCAGATGTTAAACGGTTCGTGAACATAAGATGTGTGCGGTGCGGCTGCCAGCATCTTGCCAACCCAAGTTGTCCCTGATCTATGAGCCCCAGTGACGAGGATCGATTTTTTGATTTTTGTCATCCTGAAGTCTTCCTGACGTGTGCCGTGGCTAGAAGCGCTATTAATCTCTTCGTAGCAAAGCTAAAGGGCAAATCCTCAAGACCCTTGTAGTAGAAGATTTAGCACTCTAGAGCTTTCCTAACGAGTAATCAACCCACTTTTGAGACTAGCTGATTATACGTACCCTTGAGAAGGTATATCGTATACTTTGCCGCAAACACCTCACCTGGGAGACATTTACAAAAGCGTAACATGAGATCTATTTCTAAAGTGATATATCACTCTTTCGGCAGTAGGACTGTGGCAGAAGCGACCTGCACAACCCTATTTGGCAAGCGTCCTTTTTTTGCGGTTAATGCTTTAATCGGACTGGCTGGGGCTGCGATCGCTCTCATACAGCGCCTTCGCTCACTTCACAGTTCCCGGCGATTCGACATCGCTGCGCCCTGAAGGCGGTTCGGCTGCAGCTCGCCTTCGGCTTAGAAACAGCTGCAGTTTGAGGAGCTATAACGGATGTAGTCCTAGCCGCTTCCTCTGGCCACAGGAAGACCCGATCGATTTGTTCAAAATGTTACTGGCACTTGACCTAGAGAGCCCCAAGGTTAAGCAGTCCACTGCTATACCCTAACCAGGCAATAGAAGCTGTATGGAGATTGGGGCAACAACTACGTTCGCATAGAGCTATGACCCAAGACACCACCGCTGCCCGCGTTCGTCAAACCCGCACTCAGTTCGTTACCCCAGAGGATTATCTCTCCTATGAGCTCGGCAAGGCGGTGCGCCAACTGCCGCCGCTCTACACGCGGCTGTTGGCGGGGAGTATTAGCCTAACGGTGTTTAGCACCATCGCTTGGGCGCACCTGAGCCACATCGATGAGGTGGCCGTTGCGCCGGGGGAGCTCGTACCCTCAGCGCAGGTGCGCCCGGTGCGATCGCTAGAGGGCGGTGTAATTGCTGAGATTTTGGTGGAAGAGGGGGATTTGGTCGCTGCCGGGGAGCCGCTGGTTGTACAGGACCAGACGCTTCCCCAATCTGACGTGGAGCGGCTGCAGGAGTCGGCCCAGCTTGTGGATCAAGACATTGCTCGCCTGCAATCAGAGCTGACGGGGGACGACGAGGGCAATACCCCCTTGCAGGATCAGCTCCTGGCGGCGCGGCTGCAGGAATTCCGCGAGCAGCAGGCCACCGCCGATGCTGAGGTCGACCGGTTGGCGGCCGTGGTGGGAGAGGCCGAAGCGCGGCTGACCCAACTGCAGCGCACCTTGCCTAACGCTAGGGAACTGTTGCAGAATGCCCAGGAGCGTGAAGCGCGGCTGCGGGAACTGAGTGACAGCGGCGCAGTAGCCCGGTTCGACTACATTGAGGCCAAGGACCGGCTCACAGAAGCCCGAAACCGTGTCGCCACCGTGGAGCAGGATATTGCGGCCCAGCAGCAGGCGGTAGCGCAGGCGGAGCAGGAAGCAAGGCAGGGGAGGCAAGCGCGCGATCGCCTCACTGCTGAGCGGCGCAGCGGCATTTTGACGGAGCTGAATCGCCGCACAGAGGAGCTGACCAACTTGGAAGGGCAGCTCAACCAGGCAGAGCTACAGGCGGATGCCAAGATTATCACCGCGCCCACGGCGGGCCGCATCTACAACATCCAAGCCACCCTGGCGGAGCGCACCATCGAGCCGGGGGAAGAATTGCTGTCTATTTTGCCTCGGGACGAGGAGCTGCTGCTGGAAGCCAAGATTCTTAACCGCGATATCGGCTTTGTGCGCGAGGGGATGACGGCCAAAATTAAGCTGGATACTTTTCCATTCCAGGAGTTTGGTACCGTCAGCGGCACCGTTACCCATATCAGCCCCAACGCCACGGTAGACCAGCAGCTGGGGCCGGTGTTCCCAGTACAGATTCAGCTCGACGAAGCCGCCATGACCATCGGCGAGCAGTCCGTCGAGCTGATTCCAGGGATGAGCGCGACCGCCGAGGTGGTGACCCGCCGCAAGTCAGTGCTGACCTTCATGCTAGAGCCCATCACCCGCCGGTTCGGCAGCGCCTTTTCCGTGCGCTAACTGCCCTTAGCTGACAGCGGAACCCACAGCGCCCTTAAGGGCCGCAATACCCTGCTCCACGCTGGCCCAGACGCCCATCTCGGGGTCCTTACCCGCCATCTCGCGGGTGCCCACGAAGTAGAGCACGCCCTTGAGGATTTCCTGGTGAGCCCGGTTCTCAAAGTTCACCTTGTTCAGCGGCTCCATCGCCTTTTGGAGGTCGTCGCTGAGGGACTGGCCCACCTTGTGAAGCACCAGACCGGTCATGGTCTGCTGGTGCTTCAGTAGCTCAAGCTGAAAGAACTTGTCGTACAGGGTCAGCGCGTCAGAGTTGGTCATCTCCACAACCTTGTCGGCATGCTGT
>JBCCAG010000558.1:0-3342 GCA_039814955.1 Cyanobacteria bacterium P01_A01_bin.135 | reverse complement strand
AGACACGCCAAAATGCACCATGGCTGAAATCAAAGAATCGCCCCGCCGCTGCAGCCGCACTACTTCCTGCACCGGCATCAGCAGGTGAGCGGCAAACTCATCGGCAAACAGATCTTCTAAATCTTGGTCTGCACCCTCGGCCTGGGAAGGGCGCTGCCGCAAGCTGACATAGTTATACTCCCCGCCCGTGCTACTTTGGGCGACATGCCGAGAGTAATGGCCCAGCTCATGGGCGCAGGTGAACCGCTTGCGCTGCACACTGTCCTGGTAGTGAATCACAATTGTCGGGTCTTTGCCCGCCTCTTTAAGCAGGGCCCCGGCGATCGCCTCCGGCAAATCCGTTTCCACCACATGCAGACCCATGGCCCTGGCAATGGTCACCGGGTCTACCGGGAAGCCCGCGTCCCGCCATACTTCGGTGAGCATTTGCTCAGCCATCATCTTGGCTTGGCGATGAATGACCCCTGTAGTGGATTGCACCATATTCCTTGCCCTAACCCCTTGGGTAAATCATATTCGCACGGCTGCAATTGTTGAACTGCCTGCCGGACTAGGGCAAGCGACTTCGCAGGACGTTTAACAGCTTGGTCAGCGTCTGGGGCAATGGAGCGGTGGCCTCGACAGCAACGCCGGTAAGCGGGTGGATGAGGGAAAGCCGATAGGCGTGCAGCGCCTGCCCCGGCAGGTTCACCCCCGGCAAGCGCCCGGAGCTATACACCGGGTCCCCCACCACCGGATGGCCGATATGGGCGCTGTGGACCCGAATTTGGTGAGTGCGCCCTGTATCTAGACGAAACTGCATCAGGCTATAGGGGCCTAGGCGCTCTTTCACCTGCCAGTGGGTAAGGGCGTAGCGACCCTTTTCCAGGGGGACCACCGCCATCCGCTGGCGATCGCCGGGGTGACGGCCGATGGGGGCGCAAACTGAGCCCTCGGTGTCGCTAGGGGCCCCGTGGACCACGGCCAGGTATTCTCGGCGGGCGGTTTTGGCCTGAATTTGCCCCTGCAGGTGGTGCATGGCGGGCTCGGTTTTGGCGACGACGATGGCCCCGGTGGTGTCTTTATCGAGGCGGTGGACGATGCCGGGGCGCTCGACGCCGCCGATGCCCTGCAGGTCAGGGCAGTGGGCTAGCAGGGCGTTGACCAAGGTGCCCGAGGGGTGGCCGGGGGCCGGGTGAACCACCATCCCGGCGGGCTTGTTGATGATGATCAGGGCGTCGTCTTCGTAGAGGATATCTAGGGGAATGGCCTCGGGCTCCAGGGCCAGGGGCTGCGCGGGGGGAACCTCGACCAGGATGCGATCGCCCGGCTGCAGGGTCTGGCGTTTGGTGGCGGGCTGGCCGTTGAGGGTCACCTGGCCCTCCTCAATGAGGGACTGCAGCCGGGAGCGGGAGAGGGATACCTGCCGCGCCAGCCAGCGGTCTAGGCGATCGCCCTCGCCGGTAGCATCCACCTCAAGGTGATAGGTCTCAGCCACTCTATCTGTTCGCGTTTCGTCTGGTCTCGTCTTATCTGGGTAAATCATGGCTGTTCCGCCATTCCAGGCGGCCTCATCCGGCATGCGCATCCCATCTGCTCCCTTAGCCCGGTATACTAGCTAGCATTAACAATTTTTTACGCTAACCCGCCTTTTGCAGCCCAGCGCTATGGCAACGCTCCCCTCAATCGAGTTTTTTGATGGTATCTCAGAACGCCTGGATGACGTCAGCCTACGGCAGGATAAGGCGACGGGCGATCGCGTGGTGGTGATGAGCTTCAACCGGCTGCGGTCGATTGAGCGGTTTCAGAGCTACACCAAGCGCTTCAACAGTAGCCTGATGCTCAAAGATGAGGAAGGGGATATCAGCGTCCAGCCCGACTCCGTCCAGTTTGTGTTTGGGGGGCCGGAGGGGGATGATCTGGCACGGGTAGACTGCAAGTTTACCGTTGCCCAGGCCGACCACTGGGAGCGCTTTATGCGGTTTATGCACCGCTACGCCGACGCCAACGGCATGGCCTACGGTGAGCCTAATGCGGCGAAAGAGTAGCCGGCGGGTGGCATAGGCCCATTCTCAGAGCAAAAAAGGTTCTAGAACGAAAAAATTTAATTGCAGTTGATTCGGTAAATCTACAGCTATGAAGGTTGCAATCACAGGGGCGACGGGGTTTGTGGGCAGTCGTCTGGTCCAGGTGCTGCAGGAGGGAGGACACGACCTCACGGTGCTGACGCGGCGGCCGGAGGCGGCAGCGGACCTGTTTCCCCCAGCCGAGTTCCCCCGCCTGCGGATAGTGGCCTACACGCCCCTGCAGAGCGGCCCCTGGCAAGCCGAAATTGACGGCTGCGATGGGGTCGTTAACCTAGCAGGGGCCCCAATCGCCCAGCGGTGGACCCCGGAGTATAAGCAGGAGGTGGTTGCCAGCCGGGAGCAGGGCACCCAGCGGATTGTGGAGGCAATCGCCAAGACCACTAGTCGCCCCTCGGTTTTGGTCAACTCTTCCGCTATTGGCTACTACGGCACTAGCGAAACTGCCACCTTTGACGAACAGAGTCCACCAGGGGACGACTTTTTGGCGGAGGTCTGCAAGCGGTGGGAGGCGGCGGCGCAGCCCGCCACGGATGTGGGCTGTCGGGTAGTTATTTTACGGACCGGCATTGTTTTGGGCAACGGCGGGGCGCTAGAGCGGATGATTCCCCCCTTTAAGCTGTTCGCGGGCGGGCCCATTGGCAGCGGTAAGCAGTGGTTCTCTTGGATTCACCGGGAAGATTTGGTGGGGCTGATTGTCAAAGCCCTGACCGATTCAACTATGGTAGGGGCCTACAACGCCACGGCCCCAGCGCCCGTGCGCATGCAGGAACTCTGTCAAGCCCTAGGGCAGGTGATGGCTCGCCCCTCCTGGCTACCGGTGCCAGAGTTTGTGCTAGAGCTGCTGATGGGGGATGCCGCCCAGGTGGTGCTGGAAGGGCAGCAAGTGCTGCCCCGACGGGTCAGGGAAACGGACTTTTCGTATCACTACTCCACCGTTACCAAAGCGCTGAAAGACGTGGTGGCCTAAGCCCTTGATCCATCGCGCGGTGGTCCAGCCTACAAAGAAACACTATGGGTCCTGGGAACCTATTGGGAGGTTGTAAACCGGCGGACCGCCCAACTCCAAACGCCGTTCAGTAAGGCTCCCGCCATCAAAATACCAATGGCCGGGGTAAAAACGGGCTCCCAAAGCTCATACCACAGTTCTAGACCAAGCGGTAGGTTAAGGCCACGGCCAATAATAGCCGCAACCAGCCAAAAGAAGCTAAACAAGACAAAGAATAGGTTGGCAACCAGGGCCCGATTTAGCCAAGTAAGGACAGAGTCTTTCATGCGT
>JBCCAG010000837.1:0-2042 GCA_039814955.1 Cyanobacteria bacterium P01_A01_bin.135 | reverse complement strand
TAAAGCCGCCTTGGGCTAGCTCGTTGCTCAGCTCTTGGCGAATCTGCAGCAGCTGCTCTAAGGACTGCTGCTGGGCCTCAATCTCAGGCTGAATACGGTCAAATTCCGCGATCAGGCTGGGCATTTCGTTGAGCTCAGCCCGCAGCCGCTGTTCGCTCTGGGCCAACCCCGCCCGTCTGGCGGTCAGGCTCTGCAGCTCCACTTGGGCCTGCACTAGGTCGCTTGCCAAAGAGAGATCGATGCCGCCCAGCTGACCTTCGGTGAGCAGCGACTCCTCATCTAGGCTGATCTGCGCGGGCACCTCCCCCAACACCCGAAACACCTCTTCCTGCAGCAGGGCCACCTGCCCCTGGCGCTGACTGAGCAAATCCTGCACCCCGGCATCTTCGTCGGTGTAGACGGCGCGCCGCTCCTCGAGGGCTAGCTCGGTGGCTTGCAGAGCGTTGAGCAACTGCTGGTAGCGGGACGACTGGCTGAGGCGAGAGGAGATCAGCGCCGTTTGCGGATCGGCGGCGAGCTGCTGCTGCAAGGCGGCTACCTGGGCTTGGGCGGCCTGATACTCATTTTCAACATCGATTTGGGTGCGCTCAAGCTGGCTGAGGGTGTTGCCGAGGGTGTCTGCTTGCTGCTGGGGGCTAATTAGGTTTTGGCTTTCCCGAAACTGCTTAAGCTGCTGACGTGAACCGTCGAGGCGAGTCCGCATCTGGTCAATTTGCTGGTTCACCAGGGAGAGACCCTGCTCAAGGCGCAGCTCCTGCTGCTCGACGTTGTAGGTCAAGTAAACGTCGCTCAAGGTCTCCAAAAAGTCTTGAACGAAATCCGGGTCCTCCCCGGAGAACTCAATCTCGAAGATGCGGGTTTCCACGTCATCTTCAATAATTTGCGAGAGCACTAGCCCCCCTTTAAACTGCCGAGCGCACCTGGCAATGTTCTGGGTCTCCCCGCATAGGTCAGGGTAGGTGGTCAGCAGTTCCTCCACAGTCTGCTCAATGAAGCCCTGGCTGCGCATCAAGTTGAGCTGGGTGGCGTAGTCGATTTGGGTGTCGGTGCGCTGGTTAGGGTCCCCCTCCTGGGTGATGTCAAAAGACTGGCGGTAGTTGGGTTCCACTAGCAGCCGCATGGAGCTGGTGTAGACGGGATCTTCCTGCAGGGTCAGCCAAAAGGCAACCCCCAGTCCCCCCGCAACCGCGCCGCCTAGCCAAACCGCCCGCCGACTGAGGACATTGAATAGCTGCCCATAGCCGAGTTCTGGTTCGTCGGTGGTATACAGAGGATGCGTTGTTACCATGCTTTAACCGTCCAGAGTTTCCTAAAGTGCGACTGTGCCTAAGGGGGCTCGCCTACAGGCTTAATGACCGACAGCCTTGGGCTAAGGGTTCCTGTGTTGTATTTACAACTGCTGGCGATCGCATCCGTAAGGTTGTTGGATAAACATCCTGGCGCAACTGGGGCCGTAGGAGGGAAGCTGTGCATAATAGGGGTGCCGTTGCTCGTCAGCCCACCATGACATCTCCGCCGTTTTTGCGCATTGGCGATCAGCCAATCTCACTTTCCCAGGCGATCGCCTACCTGCAGCGGGGGGATCTGTTTGACAGCGTCGTGGGAGAAGTGGTGCGGCAGTATGTGCTAGACCAGGCCCTGGCCCAGCAGCCCCAGCTCGCCCCAGATGACGCCACTGTGGCCAAGGCTACGATGGATTTCCGGCAGCAGCAGCAGCTCGAAGGCAATGGTGAATTTTCCCAGTGGCTAGAGGACAGCGGCATGACGGAGGCCCAACTGCGATCGCAGATTGGCGCGGGTCTGCACCTTGAGGCCCTGAAGGCGGCGATCGCCCTGCCCCAGCTACAGCAGTACTTCATTGAGCGCAAGCTGCTGCTGGACCGAGTGGTGCTGTCGCGAATCATTGTGGAAGAGAAGGACATGATTGAGGAGCTGCGCTACCAGCTCGCTGACGGGGCGCAGTTTGAGTCCCTGGCCCGGGACTATTCGATTACCGATGACTGCCTCGTCAACGGGATGGTGGGCCCGGTGAGTCGCGGCAC
>JBCCAG010000599.1:0-3128 GCA_039814955.1 Cyanobacteria bacterium P01_A01_bin.135 | reverse complement strand
CGTCAGCGGGAGGCCGCCCTAACCCAAGAGGTAGAAATTTTAGCCGCCGATCTAGAGCGGACCCGCATCGCCCGCGACATCCACGACTCGCTGGGTCATACTCTCATGTCCCTAGATGTTCAGCTTGAGCTAGCCCAGCAGCTCTACGGTAAGTCTGACCAGGGGCGTCAGGCGTTGAGCACCTCAAAGATGCTGGCAAGCCAGGCGGTTAAAGAGGTGCGCCGGGCTGTGGCCACTATTCGAGACGAGGCATTTGACCTTAATGCCGCCCTGACGCAGCTAATCGAGCAGTTTCGGAGCAGCGCTGCCATCAGCGTCGAAAGTCAGCTTAATCTTCCCCATCTGCCGCTGCACATCAATCATCAAATCTTCTGCATTGTCAAAGAGGGGCTAGAAAACGTTCGTCGCCATAGTCAGGCTAGGTCCGTCCGCGTTGAAGCCTACATCTCCGATGACGGGCTGTCCCTGAGCTTAATTGACGATGGGGCTGGTTTTGACCCGGCTCTTCCCTATTCTGGTTTTGGGCTGCGGGGCATGCAGGAGCGCGTTCAGCTCGCCGGCGGCTGGATGAGCATCAAGAGTACTCCGGGTCAGGGGACAGCGCTTCGGATCACTGTGCCGGGGTGCTGTGGAAGACAGCCTGCTGGACTCGCTCTACCTGCTAGATTGCCTGTAAGACGCTGAAGGCTTGAGCCATGCCTCTCTACGGCTAACGTCAGCGCCAACCCCGCCGTTTAGTCATCGGCACCCCGATATGGATTGGCGACGTCAAACGCCAGACTAACGCTCTTCAGCGTAGCGGCCCCGCCAGCGCAGGATTTGAGCGGTGCCGTTGAGGGGTTGGGCTGCGGTCTGATGACAAAGGTCACGGGTTTCAGTGACTCATCGCTATGGAGCGGTACTGCGCGGCCTCGCTAGACTGGCTCCAAAGTAAAGTAACCTCCAAAAAAGCAATGATTACGCTCTACCACAACCCCATGACGCGATCGCTGCGAATTCGCTGGCTCTTGGAAGAGCTAGCCGTTGACTACCTGCTCAAGACGGTAGATTTTACTCCCATCGCAGACAACAGAATCTTTGCCCAAAGCACCCCCACAGGCCGCTTCCCAGCTCTGGAAGATGACGGGGTTGTTCTAGGAGAATCGGGGGCGATCGCGGAGTATCTGGTGGAGCGCTACGGCAACGGTCGCTTTGCCCCACCGCTGGGCTCTTCGCAGCGGGGAGCATACCTGCAGTGGATGCACTTCCCTGAAGCGACCCTCAACCCATACATCAACGCCATCCGGCGCTTTACCGGCAGCTACCCCGACATCACCGCAGCCCTAAGCGAAGAGCTCGACTGCGCCATGTCTGTTGTGGATAGGTCCCTCATGGGGCAGCGCTACATTATCGGCGACGACTTTACAGCCGCAGACATCATGCTGGCGATTAGCCTACTTTCTATTAGCCTACTGGGTCCGCTACTCGATGATTACGTTCACGCTAAAGAGTACCTGGAGCGGCTTCAGGGGCGTCCTGCCCTAGCGCGGGCTGTGATGCCGCAAGTGCTTTGCAGTAAATGAGCCGCTCGAAAAAGTAATTAGCAGTAACTATGACCCTTTCCCTAAAAGCGCAGTTGGCCCTAGCTGGGCTGTGGTCGCTAGCCGTCATCGGCGCGGCGATCGCCCAAATTATCTGGTTCACCCGCCCCGTTGCCCCGCAAGGTGACGCTGCCGCCTTCGAGGCCCATCTGACTGAGACGTTGACCCAAGGTGCGGGCCACCAGTTCGGTAGCGCCACCGCTGCGCTGATTCAGGGCGGTAGCGTCAAGGTGGCCTCCGGCTTCGGCAGTGCCACCCCCTCGGGAGAGCCCCCGGACCCAGAGGAAACCCTGTACCAAATGGCCTCCGTCAGCAAACTGGTGACGACCTGGGGCGTAATGACCCTAGTGCGCGACGGTGCTATCGATCTCGACGCCCCTGCCTCCACCTACCTCAGCCGCTGGCAGTTCCCCGCCAGCGAATTTGACACCGAAGCCATCACCGTTCGCCGTCTGCTGAGCCATACGGCAGGGCTAGGGGACGGCTTTGGCTACGCTGGCTTTCTGCCGGATGAGCCACTGCAGACCCTGGAAGAATCCCTCACCCGCACCCAAGACCCGGTCACTGGTGAGCCCCGTGGCGTCACGGTCACCCAGCCGCCAGGGAAAGGCTTGCGCTATTCCGGCGGCGGCTACACGGTGCTACAGCTTTTAATCGAAGAGGTGAGCGGCCTCCCCTTTGCTGATTACATGAACCAGGCCGTCTTGCAGCCGCTAGGCATGAGCGCCTCTAGCTTTGACTGGCGGCAGGCCGAAGGGCGCGGGACGCTGGCGACCAATTACAACACAGACCTCAACCCCAGCCCCCACCGCCGCTACACCGCCGCCGCTGCCGCTTCGCTATATGCCACCACTCAAGATATGGCGATCCTAGTCCAGGCCTATAGCGGCAACCCCGTGCTAGACCCGGCGACAGTAGCCCAGATGACAGCGCCCCAGCCAGACACCGCCGACATTTTTGGCCTGGGGCATCTCCTATACGTCAAAACCGCAGCTGGGGGCTATGTTGTGGGACATGACGGCCTCAACCTGCCGGCCCTCAACCATATGGTGCGCGTCAACCCAGCTACTGGCAACGGCATCGTTGTCATGGTGTCTGGTAGTCAAACATTGGCCAGCCAGCTCGGAGACGACTGGGTCTATTGGGAAACGGGCAAGCGTACTGCCGATGCCCTCGTTCGCCAGGGGCTAGCTCGCCTACCGCTAATCGGGGTGGCGATCGCCCTTGGGATAGCTGTGATCATCGGGCTACCCCAAGCCATACAAATATTCGCTAAAGCGACGTAAACACCATGTCATCAGATATAGTTCTCATCGGCCCCCAGTCTGCCGGTAAATCCACTGTTGGGGAGCTGCTTGCCGCCCGCCTCGATTTGCCCCAGGTCTCTATGGATGAGCTGCGCTGGGGCTACTACAAGGAGATTGGCTACGACGAGGCGCTGGCCGAGCGCAAGAAGCGACAAGGGGCTTGGAGCATTATTCGCTACTGGAAACCCTTTGAAGCCTACGCCGTAGAGCGACTGCTCACCGAGCATACCAACTGCGTGAT
>JBCCAG010000865.1:0-1917 GCA_039814955.1 Cyanobacteria bacterium P01_A01_bin.135 | reverse complement strand
GGACGATGGCTTTAGCACCCTGCCACGGCGGGTACGGCTGCTGGAGTATGTGACTATGGAGGACCTCAAGCATCTGTACGCCGGGGCCCTCTGCTTTGCCTTTCCTTCTCTATACGAGGGGTTTGGTCTGCCGCCGCTAGAGGCCATGACCTTCGACTGCCCGGTGCTCACCTCCGATGTCTCTTCCCTACCGGAAGTGTGCGGCGATGCAGCTTTGTATGTCGACCCCTACGACGTCAACGACATCCGCGCCAAGCTGCAGCAGATGCTCAGCGACGCTGGTCTGCGCGATCGCCTGGTGGCGGCGGGTCGGCAGCGGGCCGAGGAATTTAGCACCCAAAAATACATCCAGCGGCTCTCGAAGGTTTACAGCCATGTCGCGGGCCGGTAATGTCCCTGGATTACCGCAACCGCAACCTGCTGTGGACCAGCGTTTTAATGGAGACCCTGTGGCGGCTAGGACTAAAGGCCGTGGTGGTTTGCCCAGGCTCCCGCTCCGGGCCTTTGGCGATCGCCGCTGCGGGCCACCCGGCGCTAGAGGCACTGCCGGTGCTAGACGAGCGCTCCGCCGGTTTTTTTGCCCTAGGTCAGGCTAAGCAGGGGCGGGCCGCCGCCATCATCTGCACTTCTGGCACCGCTGGGGCCAATCTCTACCCAGCGGTGATCGAAGCGCGGCAGAGCCGGGTACCGCTGCTAGTGCTCACCGCCGATCGCCCCCCGGAGCTGCGGGACTGTGGGGCCGGTCAGGCCATTGACCAGCAAAAGCTGTTTGGAGATGCGGTGTGCTGGTACCACGAGGTGGCCCTGCCAGCACCAACTCTGCTGCCCTACCTGAGGCAAACGGCAGTGCAGGCTTGGAATCGCAGCCGCGAGGGGCCGGTACATCTAAATTTACCCTTTCGGGAGCCGCTGGCTCCGGTGGCCACCGATGAGGAATTGCCCTACCTGCCGGTGGATTTCTGTGAGGTGGATGCCGCTGCCTTTCCCGCATCCACCTTGACCCTGCCGCCTCTACCACCCCAGGGCATTATCATTGCTGGCGTCGCTACCCCCCCCAACCCCAAGGCCTACTGCCACGCCCTGGCCCAGCTTTCTAAGCGCACCGGCTACCCCTTGCTAGCCGAGGGGCTCTCCCCCGTGCGCCACTGGGCCGCGCTGCAGCCCCACCTAGTCACCACCTACGACCGCATCCTGCGATCGCCTCCCGATGCTCTGGTGCCAGAGGTGGTGATTCAGGTAGGGCCCCTGCCCACCAGCAAGGTGCTGCGCCAGTGGCTGCGCCAGATTACCTGTTCTCGCTACCTAGTGGACCCCGCCGCGGTCAACCTGGATCCCACCCACAGCCCCACCCACCACTTCCGCTGCGCTGTCACCCAGCTCACCCTGCCGCCCGCCACTGCTATCCCACCTACAGCCCAGGCCTACGCCCACCGGTGGCACCAGCAAGAAGCGCGAGTTCGACGGCGATTTGACAAGGCCTTGGCCGCCGCCCCCTTCGGCATTGAGAGCGGCGTGGTCTGGCAGCTCTCCCAGCACCTACCACCACAAACGCCCCTGCTCATCGCCAACAGTACCCCCGTGCGGGACGTGGAATGGTTTTGGCCTCCGGGCGATCGCCACGTTGTGCCTTACGTAAACCGGGGAGCCAACGGCATCGACGGCACCCTGTCCACGGCCCTGGGTGTGGCCCACCGTAACCGGCCCAGCGTCCTGCTCACTGGGGACCTAGCCCTGCTACACGACACCAACGGCTTTTTGCTGCAGCCCCAGCTCACGGGCCACCTCACCATTGTGCTGGTGAATAACGACGGTGGCGGCATTTTTGAGCTGCTGCCCATCGCCCAGTTTGACCCGCCCTTTACGGAGTTTTTTGTGACGCCGCAGCGGGTGGATCTAGCGCTGCTGTGCCGGACCTAT
>JBCCAG010000174.1:0-6595 GCA_039814955.1 Cyanobacteria bacterium P01_A01_bin.135 | reverse complement strand
GTCGATGGGCTGGTTAAAGGCCACAATGCCGCCGAAGGCCGAGGTGCTGTCGGCGTCAAAAGCTGTCTGGTAGGCGGTCGCCAGGGTGCTAGCCACGGCCACACCGCAGGGGTTCGTGTGCTTCAGTACTGCTGCCGCGGGCTGTTCAGGAGAAAATTCGCTGATGATCCGCCGCGCGGCCTCTAAATCCACCAGGTTGTTATAGCTGAGGTCTTTTCCCTGCAGCTTCTCCGCCGCCGCCCAGCCGGAGGGTTGGGTGCCGATCTGGTACCAGCCCGCCCCTTGGTGGGGGTTCTCGCCGTATCGCAAGGTCTGGCGCTGCTGCCCAACCAAACTGAACCGCTGCGGCAGCGAGGACTGGTCTGATACAGGGTCAGCGGCGCTATCAGCATTGGTCAGGTAGGTGGCGATCGCCTGGTCGTAGCAGGCCGTTTGCCAAAAGGCGGCTTGAGCGCAGCGGCGGCGGAAGCCTAAGGAGGGTTGGCTCTGGCGGCGCTCTTCTAGGTAGGTGCCGTACTGCTCAGGGTTGGAGAGCACCGTCACATGGGCAAAGTTTTTGGCTGCGGCCCGAATCAGAGTCGGCCCGCCAATGTCGATTTGCTCAATGGCTTCCGGAAGCGTTGTCTTGGGGTTGGCGATAGTCTGCTCAAAGGGATACAGATTCACCACCACCAGCTCGAAGGGGCGAATTTGGTTCGCCTCCAGCTCGGCCACATCCGCAGCGTTGTCCACACGGGCGAGAATGCCCCCATGAATACGGGGGTGGAGCGTCTTTACCCGTCCCCCCAAAATTTCGGGGGAGCCGGTGTAGTCGGAGACTTTAGTAACCGGGATATCTGCCTGCTGCAGCGCTTTAGCCGTACCGCCGCTGCTCACTAGCTCAAAGCCTAGCTCCTGAATTAAGGTACGGGCTAACTCAATAATTCCTGTCTTATCTGATACGCTCAGCAGTGCCAGCGGTGCCATAATCTCTCCAGTTGCAGAAGCGCCAAGGCCAACGCAATATTATCAGTAGAACAGTACCACAACTGACCTGCTATGGCCGACGCCCTAACCAGCATTCTCCATACCCCTTCCTCCCAGCCACAACACTTGCTGGTGCTGCTCCACGGCTGGGGGGCCAACGCTCAAGATGTGGCCGGTTTGGCGGAGGTCTTGCAATTGCCCAACTGGGCGATGGCCTTTCCCAACGCGCCGTTTGCTAGTCCTTATTCCCCGGGAGGCTATATGTGGTACAGCTTCCCGGAGGGTAGCTTGGACAATTTGCTTGGCTTAGACCAGCCGGACCTGCAGGAGAGTCGTGAGCGGCTGCGCACCTGGCTAACCCACCTGACAGAGCGGCTAGAGGTACCCCTGGAGCGCACTGTGCTGGGCGGTTTTTCCCAGGGGGGCGCTATGAGTCTAGATCTGGGTCCGCAGCTCCCCATTGCTGGGATAATGTCCCTGAGCGGTTACCTGCACCGGGCGATCGCGCCTGCTGACAAGGCGGTGCCGACCCTATTGGTGCATGGTACCCAAGACACGGTGGTGCCGCTGCGGGCCGCTTGGCAGGCGCGGGAGCAGCTGACCGCCATCGATACGCCGCTGGACTACCACGAATTCTCCATGGGTCACGAAATTTCACCTGCCGTACTGAATCTTATACAAAGTTTTACCGAGCATAGGGGCGCAAAGCGGGAGGAGAGCGAATAGGATAGTAGATAACCCTAGCAGTAGCGGTTGTTTACTCCCACGCTCGTTTTGGAGGCTCCTCATGACAGCATTGACCCTCTCCCAGCAAGAGATTGACAATATCACTGAGTCTGACATCACCGAGCTTGCCAAGCGCCTAGAGCAGGACGAATACAGCAGTCCATTTGACGGACTACAGGACTGGCACCTGCTGCGGGCGATCGCCTTTCGCCGTCCAGACATGGTGGAGACCTATGTCCATCTGCTCGATCTTGAGGCTTTCGACGAGTCGTAATCCGTCGTAATTTGTCACCGCGTCCAGTCCCGCTGCCAGTTCAATATCAGCTCGGCGGCGTCGCGCTGCCAGGCGGGCTGCTTTAGGTCGCGCCACTGTTCGGCCAATTGAGTAACGACTGCGCTATGGAGGGACTGCCCACCTAGCGAGAGTTTTGGCGGCAGTGCCGAGAGGGGGATGCCCCGCCGCATGGCCCATTGCAGGGGAGCGGTCCATTCATCTGCCCCTGGCCCTACCGCAGACAGCCCCAGCAGCTTGCCGCGCCGCGAGAGCACGACCCGGCACAGTCCAGCGGGGGGTTGACCTGAGCCGTGGCGCGCTTGCCACTGCGGCAAGGGCGACAACGGCTGCGTTAGAACCGTGGTACCTGGGTGGCGCTGCGCTTGCTGGGGGGTAAGCCCAACTCCAACGGCAATCGGATTCGTCGAAATGATTCTAGGTATCGCTTTGTAGTTGACCCGGCGATAGGGGAAAGAGAGAGCATTGCCCACCGCCACCTCCGCTTCAGCGATCGCCGCTGCCTCGTTTTGGTGACCTAGGGCGTAGCCGCAGGCGTAGATATAGGGGTGGGCTGTCTGCAGCCGGGGGTTGACCTGGACTCCGGGGCGAGTTTTGACTTGCGCTGGTAGGTTGAGGGCCGCTGTGACAGGACGAAAGCTCTCTAGGGAGATCACCCTGTCCACCGCTACCGTCAGCGCCTCGGCGCGGATTTGCCCGCCCGCGCCAGGGTCTTGTGGGATGAGGGTGGCGGAGGTAACGGTGCGGACGCCTTCCGCCTCTAGCTGGGCCTGAAGCAGTTGCCCTATAGCCGGGTCCTCTGTTGGCAGCAGCCGCGGGGCCGAGCACCCCAGGGTAACGGTAAATCCTAGGCGCTGTAGTGCCTGAGCAAGGCTGAGGGCTTGAGCCCCTGCCCCCCAAACGGCGATCTGAGATTGAGGCAGTTGGTGGAGGTCATTTGCCATCGAGGAGGTCGACGCAACGGCGACCAGGTAGCGGCGACCCCGCAAGATGCGATCGCCCACCCGCACCCCCCGAGGCGAATCTACAAAGCTACCCGGTCCCGCCACCACATCAATGCCCTGGGCCGCCAATGTCGCTGCTGAAGTTTGCTCAGCTTGCCAAGCGGCAAATGCCGCTGCCTCCCTCAACCGCTCAAGCGGAGCAGCGGTGGGGGGCGGTGGGCAGGTCAGTAGATAAGCTGTTATTTGCTGTAGGGCCTCTAGGGTTATGGTAGCTTGAGGCGGCTCTACCAGCGCTACCCGAGCCCCCCAGCGCTTGGCGTACCGGGCCGCATGGCGGGCAACCTCGCCGCCGCCAAGAATGACGATATTGTAGTCAACAGTCATGAACTAGCCCAATGTATCGTCGCCATCACAACGGCTTCGCCACTCGATCCACCAAAGCACTATCGAGGCACTGCGCGATTCCGTTTAACAGGCGCTGATTGGCGTCTGGGGTGCGGACAGCAACCCGGAAGTAGCGATCGCCCAGTTCCGCAAAGCTAGCGCAGTCGCGGATTAAGAGCCGATGCTGCTGAAGAAGCTGGTACTGCAGGGTTAGGCTAGAGGTCTCGCTATGGACCAAAATATAGTTGGCGACGCTCTGGTACGGAGTCAGCCCAGGGAGCGCCTTTAAGCCAGTGCGCAGCTGCTGACGCGCCGGGGGAAGCCACTGCCAGGTCCGGTGATGGAAGGCTGTATCTTGCAGGGCTGCTTCTGCCGCTGCCGCTGCTAATACATTGACGGGCCAAGGGTCGCGCCAGCGCCGCCAGCGCTGCAGGCGGTCTGGGTGGGTGACGGCGTAGCCGATGCGCAGGCCCGGCAGGCTATAGAACTTGGTCAGCGATCGCAGCACCACTAGGTTGGGATACTCCATCACCAGCGGCAGCAGGGTAGGCTGCTGATCCGGCGGTAAAAAATCGATAAACGCTTCGTCGACCACCACCAGATCAAAGGCGTCTAGGCAGTCCAGCAAGTTGACCTGGTCAAACAGCGCCCCGGTGGGGTTATGGGGATTATTAATTAAGATGCCGCTGCCAGCCGCAGAGGGAATATCAACGGCTAGGGGCGAAGCAACTGGGTTACCCACCGACAGCGGCTGGGGAATCACCCGGGCGGCAAACGCCGACAACGATCGCCAGTAGTCGCCAAAGGCGGGTACCGGCAGGTGAACCGCCTCACATTGGGCGAGCTCGCGGGCTACCCAGGTGAGCAGCTCGGCGGCCCCGTTTCCTGGACAGATGCAGGCGGGGGAGAGCTGGTGAAAATCCGCTAGGCTTTGGCGCAGGTGGCGGTAATCAGGGTCGGGGTAGGCCCGCAGGGCGTCTAAGCTAGATTGGATAGCGGCGATCGCAGCCTCAGGCGGCCCCAAAGGGTTGATACTAGCCGAGAAGTCCAGAATATCTTGGGGAAAACAGCCTGCCAGCTCAGCGGCCCAAGCTAAATTTCCCCCATGACGCGGCGGTGTCATTGTCGCTTAGCGATACTGAGCTACTTGGGAGCCACCTTTTCTTTAAACAGCTTACCGGCGGAGAAGGCAGGTACCCGGGTTGCGGGAATAGTCATGGCCTCTCCTGTTTTGGGGTTACGGCCCTCTCGCGCTTTGCGCTCGCGGGGCTCAAAGGAGCCAAAGCCAACCAATGTCACTTTGTCGTTGTCGGAAACAGCGTCCATGATTGCTTCTAGAGCTGCCGTTAGGACGGTATCGGCTTCCTTTTTGGTGACGCTTGCCTTCTCAGCAATTTTGTCAACTAATTCACCTTTATTCATAAGAGTCTCCTTTCGTCGAGTTGAGATAGTTCAGGCGGCAGTGAACAAGATAAAAGATTGTCGGCCTAAAGAAACCGCGGTAAAATCCGCGTTTCAATGCCTTATTCTAAAGGCAAGCTTGATAATTTGGAACCGCCAAGCGTGCAATTTCTGGCGTTTTGAGAATTTTTTTAAGATTTTTAGAAAAAACTAGCCCTGCGCCAAGAGGCTCACACATATTTTTAGACCCTAGCCATTAGAAACGAGCCGGACTTAGACGGTAAAAATGTTTAGCCAAGCCATGGCGCTCTACGAACTGATCTTGTAGCGACTTTGCCAATGGCATCGAGTTATGGACTGACCCCACCAGGATGTCATCAAATCATGGCTCGACGGTTACTGCAAGCGCGGCTTTCACGGGTAACTTTAGCTGAGCGAGACTGCTATTGAGATATCAGCGGTCTCGCCGCACGCTCTATTAAGTTAGTACAAGATTGCCTGAGTTAGTACAAGATTGCCGCAAGAACCGCCAAGTTAGGATCTCTCACCGCGAGCAGTCTCTGCTGCGATGCGACAGAGGCTGCTCAAGGCTATGGACAGTATAGAGCGAGCCGCGGATCTGCTGCGCATTAGTAGAACAGGTTACAGTGCAATATCTTTCCACCCATTCCCTATAAGTCACGCTGTACTATGGCCGCAACAGCTCCTGAGAGTCGGCGCTGCCGGGGGTATAGCTGTAGCCAAAGGTAGATCCCTCTGAATCATCCAAGATATCTACTGTCATCACCACGATAACTTCCCGGCGCTCATTCGTTCGCTCGGTGCGGCGGAACAGTGCTCCCACGATGGGCAGGTCGCCCAGAATCGGAATCTTGGTGGTAACCGATTCGTCATCGTCCTGAATGATACCCGAGAGAATCAGCGTCTGACCATCCCGTAGGCGAAGCTGCCCGGAGCTGAGGCGGCGCTGCGACAAGAGGGTGAGGTCAATCTCAAAGCCTTCTACTTCGATTTCTTGAGTAGCGCTGGGCTCTGAAACGGTAGGAGCAACCGACAGATTGACAAAGCCGTTGTCGTCAATTCGATCTACTTGAACCCGAAGAATGACACCGGCAGGCTCCCGAACAACTTCCACCGTCTGGGTTTCGTCGTCCCCCGTACCCTCTGACTCAATCTCAACGTTGGTGATTACGTCATCGGCCAAAACCAGCTCAGCCTGTTGACCTTCCTGAACCACTAGGGTCGGGTCCGTCAAGATTTTAGCGTTGCTGTTGGTAATGGCAAGCTGAAGCTGCCCCAAAAAGCTATCTCTATTCAGGTTGAAGGCCTGCGTCGGGTCTGCGGTTACTACCCCGCCTAGGTTAGTAACGCTTGGTGCCCCAGAGGGTGTCACATCCCCAAAGTTGATGATACCGACGCCGCCGTCTGAGACAACATTGGTATCACCCACCCCAAACGAGAAGCTGCTGGAAGCGCGATCGATGGCCTGCAGGTCGACGTCGATGACCCGCACGTTGACCGCGACCTGACGGCGGCGGACATCAAGGGGCACGAGCTGAGACACGGCAATCTCGACTTGCCTTGGGCTCCCAATCAACGTCAAGGAGTTTGTCCGCTCATCGCCAACGACCTGAAGTCCCCGCAGAATGGGCGTTGAGTCCTCGTAATCGACTCGGCTAGTCTCAATTTGCTCTCGCTCGAAGGTCTGCGTCTGCGTTAGGGGTTCAATATTGTCCCCGATCTCCACAGCGTTGACGGCAGTTACCAGCCGGGGAGCGCTCACCGCCGTCTCCGCACCGAGACCGACTAGGAAGTTGAGGGCAGAGGGCACATCTATCTGATTGAGGCGTAGGTTGCGTACCACAAGATCGCGAGCTTCATT
>JBCCAG010000751.1:0-2374 GCA_039814955.1 Cyanobacteria bacterium P01_A01_bin.135 | reverse complement strand
TTGGTGGGGCGGGCCGCTGCGCTACCGGCGGCTATTGGGGGTGGGGGCTTTTGCCCTGTCGGTGGTGCATGTGCTGCAGATGGTGGTGCACAGCTGGAACTGGAATTTGGAGGCGATCGCCTTTATGCTGCCCCAGCACCGGATAAGTATTGGGCTGGGGGCGGCGGCTGTGGTAATGATGATGCCGTTAGCCTTGACTAGCTTTGACTGGGCGCAAGCGGCGATGGGCCGCTGGTGGCGGCGACTGCATCTACTAAGCGTACCCGCATTCCTGCTGGTAGCGCTGCACACCCTGCTGATTGGCAGCCATTACCTGGGTCGGGCCCAGTTGACCTGGGTTAATGCAGCTCTGGTGATGCTACTGGGCGTGACGGTGGTGACGGTGCTGCTGCTGCGATCGCCGCTGCCCCAAAAGCTGCTCTCCTATTATCCAAAAAGCTTGTGAATAAAAAATTTTGGCCCATTGCTGCGCTGGATATTGCCGCTGTGGGCATACTTGCGATCGCGAGTGTAGCCGCAGGCGAGCTAGCCGCTGCACATCAGGTAATCGTCGAAGGTGATATCGGCGCCACGCTGCACATCGAGCCCAACGACACGCCCCGAGCCGGACGCCAGGTCACCGCCTGGTTTGCCTTGGTGCGGCGGGGTGGAGAGACCGTACCGCTGTCGGCCTGCCGCTGCGCCCTGTCGGTGTATCAGCCCTATGGTGATGAGGCCATGGCCAAACCGGCACTAGCGGCGATCGCCGCTGAGGGGTACCAAGGCATTCCCAGCGGCCAAATCACCTTTCCCCATCCGGGCCAGTACGAGTTGGTGCTGACGGGATATCCGGCCAATGCGGAAAGTTTTGAACCCTTTGTCCTGCGGTTTGAGGTGCTGGTGGCCCGCTAGGGATCTTGCCCCCTCCCCTGTCAGATTCGCTAAGGTTGTGGGGAGATGTCACATTCACAAAGCGCAATAGCCCCTGTCGCGAATCATGTTTTCAATTAACCGAAGACCCGCCACTAAGAAGGCCTGCTGTCTCATTCTGGCTGGCAGTGCGATCGCTATTCTTGGGGCCGCCAGCTGTACGACTCAAGCGCCGCCTGCCGCCTCTACCGCCGAGGAACCCGTCACGGCTCAGGAAAATCCCACTCCCCCCTCTCCTACAGCGATAGAGGCGGATCCAGAGGTTCAAGCGGCTACCGTCATTGATGGCCTGGCAAATCCCTGGGGTATGGTCTGGCTGCCCAATGGCGACATGCTGATTACCGAGCGACCCGGCCGGCTGCGGCTGGTTCAAGATGGGGCGCTCGTGCCCGAGCCCGTGGCGGGGTTGCCCGACGATATCTTGACTGAAAACCAGGGGGGCTTACTCGACATCGCCCTGCACCCCGAGTTCGAAACCAGTCGCCTGGTTTACTTCACCTATTCCCACGGCACCCTATCCGCCAATCGTACCCGGGTAGCCAGAGCCACCTTTGATGGCACCGCCCTCAGCGACTGGGACGTGATCTTTGAAGTGGATCAGACCAAGTCTAGAGGACAGCACTTTGGCTCGCGGCTGGCTTGGCTGCCGGACGGCACGCTACTCGCTTCCATTGGCGATGGCGGCAACCCCCCAATCGAGCTAGAGGGGGAACTTATCCGTCAGCAGGCCCAGAATATCGGCAGCCATCTGGGCAAGGTTGTGCGCATCAATGACGATGGCTCAGCACCGAACGACAATCCTTTTGTGAGTGATGCCAGCGCCGCGCCCGAGGTGTGGAGCTACGGACACCGCAATATTCAGGGGCTAGCCGTCGATTCGGCAACCGGTCAGGTATGGGCTACAGAACATGGCTCTCGCGGTGGCGACGAAGTCAACCAAATTAATGGGGGCGAGAACCACGGCTGGCCGGTTGCGACCCATAGCCGGGAATATTCCGGCGGCTTAATTTCGCCGGAGCAGTCCCTTCCTGGCATGGTGGATCCCATTGTCGTCTGGACCCCTTCCATTGCCCCATCGGGCCTAGAAGTTTACCGGGGCGATCGCTTTCCGGGATGGCAAGGCGATCTATTTGCGGGGGGCTTGGTATCTCAGGATATCCGCCGCATCGAAGTCGATGAGTCGGGCCGACTGGTGAGTGAAGTGCCTATCCCCATCGGTCAGCGGGTACGCGATATCCAGCAAGGGCCCGACGGCCTGCTGTATGTGCTGACGGATGAGGCCAATGGTCAGCTGATTAGGTTAGAGCCCGTCGGTGGGTAAGCCGCTCGGGTGAGTAGACAGGAATTGCATGAACCAGCATCATGGAGAACAGCGCCGTTTACGATAGAGATGCCCCGCGCTACGGTGGTGGAGCGGTGTATTTGCCTTGCTCCAAAATTTACCTGTAGGCCATGTTCATAGGGC
>JBCCAG010000102.1:0-8717 GCA_039814955.1 Cyanobacteria bacterium P01_A01_bin.135 | reverse complement strand
TGGGTCTTCAAGCAGGGCGTTCCAGTCCTGGGGCGAGACGTAGGTGCCCGCGCCGTGCTCCGGATCGATGTCGGTTACCCCAAGGGGTATGAGCTCTGCCTTGAGCCGCACCTTCAGCCGCTCGAAGGGTGGCGCATCGGTAGTGGATTCCTTATGCTCTAAGCCCTGCAGGCGAGGGTCGGCCCGCAGGTGAGCTAATACGGCTGCTACCCCCTGAATTGCGCCGGCAATCGTCCCGTTAATGCCCTCTACCGCTAACAAGATGGTGCCCTTGACGCCATGGCGATCGCAGATGGCCTGCAGCGGAGCCTGTAGGTCGGCGTAGTCCGGCAGTTGGACAAATTTGTAGAAGGTGGCAATTAAAACGGTCATGGCGCTAGGGGGTCGTCGGCGGGGGGTGGGGGAATGAGGGTACGGCGCGGGGTATCGGTATCGCTGTTGCTATCGTCGCCGTCAGCGGCTGGGGTCGAGGCATCTACATTGGAGGTATCAGGGGGCGGTGGCACTTCCTCAGGGCGATCGCCCTGATCCGAAGTATCACCCTCATCGCGGTAGCGATAGGAATAGACGGACCCGGAACGCGAGACTTCCCTTGGCGCTGCTGGAACCTCATAGATATCGCGGGGGGGCTCTGGCGCCGGCGAAGCTTCTGGGGGTGATTCCCAGTCGTCCCACGCCTCCTCGGGCGGTGGCGCTGGGTCTTGAGAGGCTTTCCCGCCGCCCTGCCCTGAGCGGCGGGTGGCAGTGGGGTCAAACTGATCGATTTCGGCTTCGCTACCGTAGTCAATGATGTAGTCTTCGTAGGTCTGGTCCGCAGCGGGGCCATTATCGGAGAAGGTGTCGCCTGCCCTGTCGTCCGGTTCAGGGGCATAGCCTGGATCGTATTCAGGCGCGTCCTGATCGGGGAATTGATCAGGGGGGCGATCGCCGTAGTCAGGGATGTCATGCCCCGCGTTGGTGTAGCTGTCAGGATAGGAGGCTTCGTAGGGCGCTGACTGGCGGTAGGTAACTGGCTCTCCCTCGTAAGGGTCATCATCAGGGTAGTCGTTATCGTCGTCCTCTGAGTACCTAGGGCGCGGCCCTGAGCGCGGCTCGTCGTAGCCCGACCAGCGCCAGTCCTCCTCGTCCTCCGCCCGAGACACCTCGACCGGATTGACGTCTCGTACCGGCTCAGCATCTCTCCTAGCCGAAGCCGCAGGGGAACGCCCCCAGTCGGTCCAGTCTTGCCGGGGCCGCGAAAAGCTGTCCCAGTCGTCAGCGCGGCTTGTCAACTGGGTAAAATTAGCCCGGTTGCCCGAGCTAGGGTTTACGGGGCCATTGTCCCCAAACCCCGTCTCTACCTTGTCGTAGTCTACCCGTGGGTCCTCGTCCACCCGATCTACGTAGGGATTGCCCGTCCCGCCATCCACCGGATTATAGGCCTGCGATCGCGCATCGTCGGGAGCAGCGTCGAAGTCGCCTAGGTCGTCGTCCGCTACATAGCGTTGCCGGGCGCGCTCCTGGTTGCGATAGCGGGTACCCCCGCCCTGAGAAGGCGGCGCAGCCACCAGCCGCAACAGTACGGCCATCAGCAGCACTGTCAGCGCCCCGGCCAGCATGGCCCCAATCACCCACAGCGCCAAGGGCAGCGCCGCGGTTTGCGTCCCAAATACCACCAGGGGCACGGCGGGTGCCCAGTTCTGCACGGTGAATGCTGCGAGCACCGCCAGCAGCAGTAGACCGATCACTAGCGCCATGGCGTTCTCCTCCCATCGCGACGGCTTGGCAGCTTACTTACTATTCTGTCTTACCATTCTGTACGGGCGCGGCCGCACCATACCCCTGTCAACGGTAAGTTTTGTAAGGGCGCCGCTACCGCTGGGTATCGGCATCGAGGTGGCCCCGCCAGCGGTTCAGGGGCACACACTGGATATCAAACTGGTCCAACGCCCGGGCGACGACAAAGTCCACCAGGTCGTTGACGGTTTGGGGCTTGTGGTACCAAGCGGGAATGGCCGGCACCACCCGCACCCCCGATTCCGCCAGGCTCACCAAGTTGCGCAGATGAATTAGGCTGAAAGGGGTCTCTCGAGGCACGATCACTAGCTGTCGACCCGCTTCTTTAAGCTGCACATCTGCCGCGCGCTCCAATAAATCGGAGCTGAGACCATTGGCAATTTTAGCCACGGTGCTCATACTGCAGGGCATAATCAGCATCCCTAAAGTGCGAAACGAGCCGCTGGCGATAGAGGCCCCCACATCTCCCCAGGGGTGGCAGTGAAGCTTGCCGCCGGTCTCCACCCCGGCCTGCTGCCGCCAAAATTCCTCCTGCTGCAGGGCGTCCATAGGCATGCGGACGTCGTCTTCGGCCTGCCACACCATGTAAGCAGACTTAGAGGCCACCAGCTCTACGGCGTAGTCGGCCTCCAGCAAGAACTTGACGGCGCGCACCGCGTAGATGAGGCCGGACGCGCCGGTAACGCCGAGGATGAGGGGAGGAGGTGTAGGCACAGTGAAACCGTGAATGGTGGATCGGCGTAGGGATGCGGCATGCTGTGTCCCTACGCAATCTTGGCGGACGGCAGAACCCACCTAAAGAACGGCACTTTAATCGTCGTAGCCGTTCTCGTCGTGGCCATTGCCGTTCTCATCATCGAAATCGTCGTCCTCTAAGTCGCTTTCCGAGGCTTCGCTGCCGCCGCCCACGGCCACCAGGTCAATCTGCTGGCGGTAGTAGTCCACGCTCTTCACCTGCACCTCAACGCGATCGCCAAGGCGATACTGCTTGCGGTTCTTGCGGCCCACTAGCTTCTGCTGGCGGGAGCGGTATTCGTACCAGTCGTCTTTTAGGGAACTGACATGCACCAGACCCTCCACCAGCAGCTCCTCGATTTCCACGAAGAAGCCATAGGACTGCACCCCAGTAATCAGGCCGTGGAAAGCCGAGCCGGTGTGCTGCTGCATAAACTCAGCCTTCTTGAGGCCCTCCAGGTCCGCTTCGGCATCCTGGGCTTTGCGCTCTAAGTCGGTGAGCTGGCTGACCAGCAGGGTAAACAGCTCCTCTAGCTCCCCTTGGCGCTTGGTGGGCAGCACATTCCAGCTAATCTTGCCGTGGCAGGAGGAGTGGCGCAGGTTGACGCGCTCTTTGGAGCGGGCCGAGCGGCGATCGCGCCCTTGGCTGAACACCGCATGCAGCACCCGGTGAACCAGCATATCAGGGTAACGCCGCAGGGGTGCTGTGAAATGGGTATAGCCCTCGTCTAGGGCCAGACCAAAGTGATGTCCGGGGTTACTGCTGTAGTTGGCGGGTTTTAGGGTATCCAGCAGCAGATAGGTGAGTACTTTTTCCGCCTTCGACTGGGCAAACTGCTGCGTCAGTCGCTGGTAGTCCCGGGGCTGCACCGTATCTTCTTCTTCTAGCGTAGGGTCGATATCCATGTTGGCCACCAGCTTCAGCAGCTCCTGCACATTGGCGGGGTCAGGGGCCCGGTGTACCCGATAAATCATCGGCACGCCCAGCTCTCGAAGGTGAGTGGCGACCAATTGGTTCGCCAGAATCATCAGCTCAATCACCAGGGAGCGAGCCGGCAGCACCGAAGAGACCACCATCGCCCCAATGGCCCCTTCGTCGTCGTACTCGAACTTAGTAGAGAAGTATTTGCCCAAGCCAGTTTCGGTCCCCTCTGGCAGCAGCTTCTCCGGTAGGTTGAGCTCAAAGGCCCCTCGCTGATGGCGCTGATCTGCTAATGCCTTACTGAGGGTCATCAGCTGGTCAAGCACCGAGAAGATGGGCTCAAAGGGCTGAATCTCTTCCCGGCTGGGAAGCTGGTAGGGCAGCGGCGGGGCTTCCCCATCGGAAGCCTCTGCCTGCTCGTCAGCGGCTTCCGGCTCCACTTCGGGGGCATCCCGCTCGATGATCGCCTGGGCCTGCAGGTAGTCAATCTCGTGGTCTACGCTGATGATGGTGGGCTGAATCTCGTATTCCACCACATTGCCCTCGCTGTCGAGGGTGATCAGCACTGAAATAGTAAGGCGATCGCTCTCGGGGGTCAAAGAGCAGCGGCGGTACACCATCTCCGGCAGCATGGGCAGCACGGTTTCCCCCAGGTGGATGGAGGTGCCCCGGGACTGCGCCGCTTGGTCCAAGGCGGAGTCCGGCTCAATGTAGTGGGTGATGTCGGCAATATGCACCCCCACCCGCCAGCGCTCTTCGTCCAGTACTTCTACTGACAGGGCATCGTCTAAGGCCGGGTTGTCGGTGACGTGGGGACCTGAAATGCGCACCGTAGGCAGCTCCCGCAGATCGAGGCGATCGCTGATGTCCCCCTTGCGTAGCTTGGTGGGCAGCTTCTTCGCTTCGCGATTTACCTCGTCTGAGAACTCTCGCGGCAGGTCGTGCTTACAGCACACAATATCAATGTCGGAGGCGGTTTCGGCGTCAATGCCCAGCACCTGAGCCACGCGGCCTAAGGGAGGATTCTGCCCCAGAGGATAGCGGAGAATCTCCACGTGAACGAGCTTGTCTACCGATTCTTCTAGGCCAATGTCATCGGGCTTAAGCTCCAGCTCAAATAGGAGACGATCGTCCAGCGGCACAGCCTGGAAACGCTCTTCAGCCTGCTTCACCCGCCCTAGCACCGACTGATTGGCGCGCTCTAAAATTAGCTTCACCTCCCCTTCTGGGCTACGGCGGCGGGTGCCTTCTTTCGTCACCCGTACCAGCACCTGGTCTCCGTTCCAGGCGGTGTTTAGGTGGCTCTCGCGGATGTAGATATCCTCTGCCGCCTCGTCCTGCTGGATGGCAAAGCAGAACCCTTTGCTAGAGCAGCGCAGCCGTCCCTCAATCAGATCCTCTTCGGCATTGCGCCGGTAGCGCCCGCGCTCCTTGGTGAGGATGTTGATCTTCTCTAGGGCATCTAAAGCAATCTGCAATTTTCGTGCGTTTTCGTCATTATCACAGTTGAGCTTCTTCTCTAACGCTTTCGGCGCAACCAGCTTCTCGTCGCTAAAGTTTGCCAGCAGCGTTGCAATCGAAAAATTCATGTGGCGATTGTTCCTTTTGTAATCTTCGAAGACTCAAGCGATCAGTTGCGGCCAACGCGAAGGCGAAACGGGCTCAGTGCAGAGGCTGCGAGATCACCAACTTCTTTCTGTGGGGCACATTAGATATCCTCAGCCCTGTTTGCCTGACTAGAGTCTGCCTGACCAGAGTCTGCAGGGCTACTGGCACACCTGTACACCCTATTGTAGACATGTTCTGCGGTCAATAGGCAAGTGACATGCGATAGAATAGGTAGCCCTGCTTAAAAACATAGGGCCCCGCTTACCGTTGCCCTGTCACGACATAGGCAACTCGACGACCGATATTGGTGGCATGGTCTGCCATGCGTTCCAAATGACGGATGACAAGCACCATCAGCACCGTGGGCTCAACGCTACCGGTAATGTCCCGTTGCTGAGCCAGCGCCTCATATAGCGCATCGTACTCTGCATCAACCCTATCATCCTCAGCCTTCAACTCTAGGCCAGATTCCGCGTCAAGGTTAGATAGGGCGGCCAAACTCATCGCCACCATGGCCCGACAGCGGTGGGCCATTACCTGGGTCTGAGGCAAGATGGGGTGGGGCGGATGGGGAAACAATTTCAGGGAGATTTCGCCCAGGTCATCGGCATAGTCACCAATACGCTCTAAATCACGGACTAGCTGCATGAGGGCACTCAGCAGCCGTAAATCCTGGCTCACAGGAGACTGCAGCCCCAGCAGGTTAATGCAGTCCACTTCAATCTGCCGGTAGAACTTATCGATGCGAGTTTCCTGGGCTTTGATCTGAGTCACCGCCGCTAGGTCTCGCTCAAATAGGGCCTGGCAGGCTAGCCAGCACGAGCTCTCCACTAAAGCCCCCATTCGCAGCACGTCGCGCTGAATTCGCCGCATTTGGCGGTCAAATTCGGTTCGAATTGGTCTTGAGTCGTTAGATGGAGCGATCACGCTGGTTACATATAGCTGTCTAGACATCACCCAAGGTACACTACCGGTGGGTAAGTGCCCCAGCGCAGCCCCGACAAAGGTTCAACTGCGACATTGTTCTATTCAAGCTCATCTTTGCTATGTCGCGCTGTAATTCACCTCACTTTAGAAGTTAAAAATGCATGACTTGTGACGAGGTGGGGGGCGCGGCTGGCCCTTCCCCTCACTTTAAATAGGCGCTCTGAGATCGCTACATATGTTCTACATATGTTAAAGAATCTAACAAAAGTAGCGGGGCGATCGCGCGTTGACCCGCATAATAAGAGGCAGCGCCGTTCTGTATTTTCGAGGATTATTTTAAAATGGCCCTTTCAGACGCTCAAATTCTCACCGCTCTGGCGATCGCTCTCATCCCCGGTATTCTGGCATTTCGCCTCTCCACCGAGCTGTACAAGTAGGCGGTCCCGTCAATTCCCAAGCAAAGCTCTTAAACAAGCTCTCGAAAAGCAAACTCACCGGTCTGGCGTCTCCATGCGTTAGGCCGGTGAGTTTTTTGTACACAAGCTGTCCTGAGAAGCCATGCGCCTTCTCCCAGTCTTGATGTACCCTTGAACTAGCTTCCATTGCGCTCCATTTCCCGTTTCTCTGGGTTACTTTACGGTAGTTCGAGTTTCCTATGCCCGCGTCCCCTTCACGCCAGTCCGCCACCTCGCGAGCGCCACAACCGCGCTCGTCCCGCTCACGGAGGCCTCGCTCCCATCGCCGGCTGTTGGCCGCTAGCAGCACCCTAGTGCCTCGTCGCTCCTCTGCGGCGTCCCGCCAGCGGCAGCGGGGAGTCGCCCTGGAAATGGGTATTTTGATCAGCGTCAATCTCGTTGTGATTGCGGCGGCTAGTACCGCCATCGTCAAGCTAGTTCCCTATAATCTCGCCCAGAGGGCCAAGCTCGGCGTGCTGCACGCTGAAGTCGACGACCTTGCCCAGAGGGTGGATGGACTACGGCAGGACTTTAGCCGCTACTTTGCTCCGCAGCGCGCTCTGGCAACGCAGCGGGAGTTAGGCAACCTCGCCCTTCCTGGTCAGCGACCAGTACGCTTCATCGATCCGCTCCCTGCCCCGGTAACCATCCCAGCTCCCGAGGCTGCAGTCACCGCTCCACCGCCCGCTGAGGCGATCGCTCCAGCCAGCAGATAAGTTCACGGCCATGGACTTTAGCTACGCTCACTTCTACGTGGATGATGCTACGGCTTGGCAAACGTGGTTTGAAGGTTTGAATTTCACGTCGGTTCGCGCTGAAGGCGTTCCCAGCCTGCGGTTGCCCCATACCCAAACCTTGGCAGTGCAGGCCGGGGGAGGCCGCTTTCTCCTGTCTTCACCCCTGACCAGCGCTAGTCCTGTTGCACATTATCTCCAGCACCATCCGCCTGGCGTCGCTGACCTTGCTTTTCGTGTCGATAATTTAGACCGCTCACTGCTCAAGGCAACAGCCCAAGGGGCGGCGCAGCTCAGCCCTATCGCCTCGACCCAGTGCGATGATCTGCTAGGGCTGGTCTCCGAATATTACGGCCCTTGCCGCTGGGCCTGCGTATCGGGGTGGGGGGGGTTACGGCACACCTTGATAGAGGCCCGGCCGCTTGAGCTTCCTATAGTACGAGCGGTCAACGGAATTAGCGGCATCGACCATGCGGTTCTCAACGTCCGCAAAGGGGAGATGCTGGCGGCGACGGCCTGGTACGAAGCAGCTTTTGGCCTCTGCCGCCACCAAAGCTTCGCCATTCACACCCAGCGCTCCGCCCTCTGCAGCCAGGTGCTCAAACATCCTCAGGGGGCGCTGCAGCTCCCCATCAATGAGCCCACCTCCCCCACCTCTCAGATTCAGGAGTTTCTGGACGTCAATGGCGGTGCGGGCATCCAGCACATTGCGCTGCAAACCACCGATATTGTGGCCACCGTTCATCAGCTGCGGCAGCAGGGGGTCGCCTTCATCTCTGTACCCAAGGATTACTACACAACTTTGCCCCGGCGGGCAGGCTTTTGCCTCTCAGACCGGCAGCAGGCGGCGATCGCTCAGGCGCAAATCCTCGTAGACTGGCAGGCCGAAAAGCCCCACACCCTGCTGCTGCAGACCTTCACCCAACCTATTTTCGGCGAGCCCACCTTCTTCTTTGAGCTGATTCAGCGCCAGACCTACGATCTGAGTGGCGTCCCCCAGTACGCCAAGGGGTTTGGCGAAGGGAATTTTCAGGCCCTGTTTGAGGCCATGGAGCGGGAGCAGCTCAAGCGAGGTCGCCTGTGACGTCATCTGACGAGATGGATGAGGCGATCGCCAGCCTAGAGCAGATGCAGACCGACGTCCGCTATCGCCAGGCCCAGGCCACGCTGGACCAGCTCCTTGATCGCCTAGACCTGAGCCCAGAGGAATCCGCTGACCTACAGGCCGACATCGACCACTTGCGACAGATGCAGCAGCGGCTAGAGCAGGGCGTCATTCAGCTAGCGGTGTTTGGCTTGGTGGGGCGGGGCAAGTCTTCGCTGCTAAACGCGCTGCTGGGGCAGCCCGCGTTCACAACTGGGCCCCTGCACGGGGTGACGCAAGAGATTGACCGGGCCGACTGGCTTCCGGGAATGGTGCTGCCAGAGGGGGGCGTCCAGCGGCTGGCCTTGAACGGGCTAAGCGAATCTCGGGTAGAGCTGATTGACACCCCTGGCCTAGATGAAATTTCTGGGGAGGCGCGGGCCGTCTTGGCCGAGCAGGTGGCCCAGCAAGTGGAC
>JBCCAG010000180.1:0-6509 GCA_039814955.1 Cyanobacteria bacterium P01_A01_bin.135 | reverse complement strand
GGGGGCTGCGTCAACGGGGCTTGGGTTACTGCTCAGCGTCTATCTTGCCCTAGTGAAAATTATCGGTGGTCAGGATATTGGCAGTCGCCCCCTGCTGATTTTGACGGTGGTGCTGATTTTGGCCGGGTTACAGTTGTTTAGCTTTGGGTTATTAGCCGAGCTGATGATGCGCACCTACCATGAATCTCAGGGCCGGCCCATCTACAGGGTTCGGGAAGTGTTGGGCCAGGAGCGGAGAGCTGAGGGAAGTAGCCTGAACGCGAGTTGATGCATTTGAACTAATAGTTTAGGCTAGGGTAAGCATGCGGTTTTCGGGTAAGTGGCGGGCCGCAGTAGACTCGCAAGAACTCGCAAGAACTCGCAAGAGCTAGGACAAACCTGTAGGGCAAAAAACATGGCAGGGCGGCTATCGATGAGCGAATTAACCCAACGAATTCTCCAGATGGCGGAGAACGGCGTTTATCGCGAGTCGATTTTTGACGTTTTTCAGCCGTTTGCGACCAAGAAAGATGTGCGCCAGGCGATCGCCTACGCCAAATCCTTCGGCCTGCATTCGGTTGCAGCGCTGCGAGACAGCACCCTGGGTACCTACTACCAGCTCGATAGCCAAGCTTACGAGGCGCAAAAGCATAAGCTCAAATGCATTCCCGCCTGGGAGGACGAGCGGCAGCAGCGTCAAGCCAAGCCAGAGCCGCCCGGCGAAACCATTCGCGATATGTTGACCACCGCATGGGCATTTTCGGGGCTACTGGTAATCCTCAGTGGCTCGCTATGGCTCGTGGGGCTTGGGCGGCTAGCGGGCTTTGGTCTATGCGCTGCAGCTGGAGCCGCTGCCGCTTGGCAACTGCAGCGACGGCTCGTGCAGCGGCACCTTGCAGAGTCGCTAGGGGTGGTCTCAAAGGCCCGCGGTCAGGCTCCCTCGCTGCGGCAGTAGGTCCGCTAGCAGCGGGTCAGCCGAACCGGCCACCTGGGCGGCAAACCGCTTCGCCAATGGCGGCACCAGGGCAAAGGGGCCTGCGAACCCCGAGAACACCTGAACGCGGCTGCCTGGGGCAACCGGGCCGACCAGCGGTAGCCCATCGCTGCTAAAGGCCACCAGACAGTGGTGACAATTACCGGGTGCATCTTTGAGGGAGGGTAAAACCCGGCCAACGATCTGCCGCAGCGTAGCCTCGCTTTGGGCAAGGTCAACTGGGGCAAAGGGATCACCGATAGCACGGCTTATTTGGCCAATATATAGCCGCTGGTCTAGGAACTGAATTGCCCCTGGGTCGATCGCGGGCGGCACAATCTGGTCAGACTCCTGGGACCACCGTGCCTCCTGCTCGGGTTGGGTTGATTGCTGCTCTAGGGTAGCGCGATCGCCCTCAGCCGGCATGATCATGGTGCGCAGCGAGAAGGGCAGCGGCGGTGTAATGAGGACCTCCGCATGGGTGAAGTACTGCTTTACCGGCAATCCTGCTTTAGAGAGCAGGTGGCGGCTCAGCCCGCCGGCGCAGACCAGCACATTTCCGCAGGTAAATTGGTCCGCTGTCGTGGTCACCTGGAGTTCAGCGTCATCGTCAATCTGAACAACCTGCTCGAATTTAAGTTTGCCGTTGAGCCGCCGAAAAGCCTGGTTGTAGGCTCTGAGCAGCAGGATTGGATCGACATGAGCATGACGCACCAGCAAGGCCCCAGCGATCGCCTCTGGATTCAGCAAGGGTTCGCGATCGCAGGCCTCGGAAACCCCAATGACAGTCGGGACAGTGCTGCAGCCAGTATATTGGGCTAGGGCCTGATGGGGGTCTTGGTCTGCGTTGACCGTTAGCAACAGGTCGAGGTCTCGAAACTGGGTCTCAGCATTTAGTTCTTGGGGCAGCGCTTGGTGGCGGGCATAGCCTTCTTGGCAAAGCTGCTGCATTAGCGGGGTACGGCCCATCCAGTAGGGAATGCCGCCATAGCCGCAGCGGGTTGCCTGCAGCGGCAGCCCCGCCTCAAGTAGCAGCACCGATAGGCCCTGATGAGCCAACTCATAGGCTGCCGCCGAACCGGCGATGCCGCCCCCAACTACAATCCAGTCGTACGTGCTGTCCATCAGTGATTACTGGGCCTCGACGGCTTCCTCTGAAATTACGGCGTCCACCTCTACCTCCACCAACATCTCGGGTACAGCTAGCTGGCTGACCTCAACTAGGGTGTTAGCAGGCCGGACAGCATCAAAGAATTCTTTATGGGCGCGAATGGCCTGGTCAGACTGCGCCATGTCCGTAACGTAAACCCGTACTCGCACGATGTGATGGCGCGCGGCACCGATACCGCTGAGGGCCGTCTCGATTTTTTCTAAGACAAACTTTGTCTGGCCGTAGAGATCGCCGGGATGCTGAATCTGCCCTACTGCGTTAATTGCCGTGGTGCCAGAGACATAGACGAATGGCCCAACCCGGACCACACGGGAATAGCCGGCTCGCTCTTCCCAATGCGTACCGCTTGACTGTTGCTGTCGCTGCATCACATTTCCTAAAAGGCCGATAGCAAATTATCAGACAGCGCTTCAAAGGTGAACCCCCCAGTCAGGTGAAGGGTATATATCCCCACCGCTTCAGCGCCGCGCAGGTGGCCAGCGGTATCATCCACAAACAGCGTACGCGAGGGGACAAGGCCCTGCTCGTCCACCAGCCGTTGAAAAATGCTTGGGTTAGGCTTGCGATCGCCCACGAGGTGCGAGTAGTAGACCGCTTCAAACCGGCGAGTCAGCGCCAAGGAATCGGCAAACCTGTCCTCAAGGTGCTGCTCAAACGCCGCTTTATGGATGGCGTTGGTGTTGGAGAGCAAAAAGAGGCGAAACTGTTGGGAAAGCTGGGCCAGCTTATCTAAACGCGCTGGCGGTAAGTCTAGGAGCATGGCGTTCCAGGCTCTATCGAGCTCGGTATCGGCCACCGCTTCATCTAAGGTCAGCAGCGATCGTAGCCCTTGGCGAAACTGCGCCGAGGAGATCTGGCCGCTCTCGTAGGCGTCAAACAAATGCGTCTGCTGACTCTGCCCATAGAGGTGGTTGACATCGTCGATGCCGGCAAGTTGCGCAAACGCGCCCAGGGTTCGGTGATAGTCAATGTTGAGAATGACGCCGCCAAGATCGAAGACAATAGCGTCTAACTGTTCAATGTCTAGATGATCAGCGGGACTAGTCATCCCTGACCTGTGGCCGGTTAAAGCTTGACTTCGATGTCGACGCCGGAGGGCAGATCCAGTTTCATCAGCGCGTCGATGGTTTTGGACGACGGCTGATAGATATCGATGATGCGGCGGTGGGTGCGGGTCTCAAAATGCTCCCGGGAATCTTTGTTGACGTGGGGCGATCGCAGAACGCAGTAAATGCGACGCTTTGTAGGCAAGGGAATCGGACCGATAGCCGTCGCGTTGGTGCGGTTGGCAGTATCGACAATCTTTTCACAGCTTGCGTCTAGCAAGCTACGGTCAAAGGCCTTGAGGCGAATTCGGATTTTTTGCTGCTGAATAGTTGCCATGGGAGTGGGTCACAGTAACGGGAAAAACTCTATGAAGCCGAGAAAAAGCTACCAGCAGCTCAGGCAATGCCCAACTGCTGATAGCTTCTCAACATAAGCCAAACGGGTTGGCGCTCGTCTCTAGATAAGAGCGAGCGCCAGCAATCTATACTACTTGAGGATTTTGGAAACCACGCCAGCGCCGATAGTCCGGCCGCCCTCGCGAATGGCAAAGCGCATGCCTTGCTCAATAGCAATGGGGCTGATCAGCTCGACGGTCATCTTAATGCGATCGCCAGGCATCACCATCTCTACCGCGCTGCCATCGTCAGCGGTGTACTCCTTAATTTCACCAGTTACGTCGGTAGTCCGGATGTAGAACTGGGGACGGTAGCCACCAAAGAACGGCGTGTGACGCCCACCTTCTTCTTTCTTGAGGACGTATACCTCAGACTCAAAGTTGGTGTGGGGCGTAATGGAGCCAGGCTTGGAGATTACCATGCCGCGGTCGATATCTTCCTTCTTGAAGCCCCGCAGCAGGATACCGGCGTTATCACCAGCCATCCCTTCGTCCAGGCTCTTCCGGAACATCTCGATTCCGGTAACAGTCGTTGTGCGGGTATCGACGATGCCGACAACCTCGACGGTCTCGCCCACTTTCACCTTGCCTCGCTCAATCCGTCCGGTCGCAACAGTACCCCGACCAGTAATAGAGAAGACGTCCTCAACCGCCATTAGGAAGGGCTTATCGACGTCGCGCTCAGGGGTAGGGATGTACTCGTCAACGGTATCCATCAGCGCGTAGATTTTCTCGACCCACTCATCGCTGCTGCCACCCGTTAGAGCCTCAACCGCCTTGAGGGCAGAGCCAACAGTGATGGGAATATCGTCACCAGGGAAGTCATAGTCGCTCAGAAGCTCGCGGACCTCTAGCTCAACTAGCTCCAGGAGCTCTTCGTCGTCCACCTGGTCCTGCTTATTCATGAACACCACCAGGTTAGGCACATTTACCTGACGTGCCAACAGAATGTGCTCACGGGTCTGGGGCATGGGGCCGTCTGCGGCAGATACCACGAGAATAGCACCGTCCATCTGCGCCGCACCCGTGATCATGTTCTTCACGTAGTCAGCGTGGCCAGGGCAGTCCACATGGGCGTAGTGGCGCGTATCGGTCTCGTACTCCACGTGAGCTGTGTTGATAGTGATACCGCGCGCTTTCTCCTCAGGAGCCGCGTCGATATCCTCGTATTTTTGAGCCTCTGCACCGCCCTTAGCCGCTAGCGCCATCGTGATGGCGGCGGTTAGGGTAGTCTTACCGTGGTCAACGTGACCGATGGTACCGATATTGACGTGGGGTTTATTCCGCTCAAATTTTTCTCGTGCCATGAGTTATGTATCCTTTTCCGAATCCTCTGAATTACGCGTTCCCTTTACTTTTAGCAATGATAGTCTCCGCAACGTTGCGAGGCACTTCATCATACTCGCTAAATTCCATCGAGAAGATACCTCGACCTTGAGTCTTCGACCGAATGTCGGTGGCGTAGCCAAACATTTCAGCCAGCGGAACCTTGGCGGTTACTTTAGCGAGTCCATCGTCCGATCCCATGCCTTCAATTTGGCCGCGTCGGGAGTTTAGATCTCCCATAACGTCGCCCAAAAAGTCTTCTGGGACCTCGACTTCTACCTTCATCATAGGCTCAAGCAATGCCGGTGACGCCTTGAGAACGGCGTCCTTAATTGCCATAGAGCCTGCGATCTTGAAGGCCATCTCTGACGAATCTACATCATGGTACGACCCATCAACCAGAGTCACCTTGAGATCAATGACCGGATATCCAGCCAATATACCAGACTCACAGGCTTCTTTCATGCCCTGCTCGGCTGGATTGATGAATTCTCTGGGAATAGAGCCGCCGACAATCTTAGAAACGAACTCAAAACCACTACCGACTTCAGCCGGTTCAACGTCGATGACCACGTGGCCATATTGACCTTTACCGCCGCTCTGGCGCACAAACTTGCCCTCTGTACTGACAGGCTTACGGATAGTCTCACGGTATGCTACTTGAGGCGCGCCAATATTAGCTTCCACCTTGAACTCTCGCAGCATCCTGTCCACGAGAATCTCGAGGTGCAGCTCTCCCATTCCGGCAATGACGGTCTGATTGGTTTCGGGATCGACGCTGACGCGGAAGGTGGGATCCTCCTCCGACAAAGCCTGAAGCGCCTTGGAAAGCTTCTCCATATCCTGCTTGGTCTTGGGCTCTACGGCCACCGAGATCACCGGCTCTGGGATGTAGAGCGATTCTAGGACAATCGGTGCGTCTGCACTGCAGAGCGTATCCCCTGTAAAGGTGTACTTAAGACCTAGCACAGCACCGAGATCGCCAGCCCTCAGCTCGTCCACTTCCTGGCGTTCATCCGCCTTAAGAATAATTAGCCGAGAGACCCGCTCCTTCTGGTCCTTTGTGGAATTGAGCACGTAGCTCCCCTTCGTCAAGACGCCGGAGTAGACCCGCATGAACGTTAAACGTCCATAGGGATCGGACATAATCTTAAACGCCAGCGCTGAGAAGGGTTCATCATCGCTGGGGGGACGAGACGCCTGCTCGCCGCTGGTGAGCAGGCCCTCAATGGGCGGCACATCTAAGGGGGAGGGGAGGTAGTCCACAACCGCATCTAGAAGTAGCTGGACACCCTTGTTCTTGAAGGCAGATCCACAGAGCAGAGGGACTAAAGTTCCGGCAATAACGCCATCACGGATGGCTTGCCGCAGCTCGTCCTCGCTCAAGTCTTCCCCTTCTAAATACTTTTCCATCAGCTCATCACTGGTTTCAGCAATGGCCTCCAGCAACATGGTGCGATACTCGTCCGCCTGGGCCTGCATCTCCTCTGGAATCGCCACATCTTCCATGCTCATCCCCAGGTCGTCGTTGTAGAGCCTGGCTCGCATAGCTACCAGATCAATCACGCCTGAGAAATCATCTTCAGCGCCGATGGGAAGCTGGATGGGGACGGCATTGG